>NZ_JBFUGE010000014.1:0-35779 GCF_056403075.1 Ideonella sp. P3_A4
AGCAGGGAGTAGGCGATGTCGAGGTCACCGTCGGTGGCCGAGTCGGCGCCCTCGACGTTCTTCATCACGCCGCCCGACAGCGTCTGCTTCCACGCCATCAGGTGCGGACCGTTGTTGCTGTAGTGCTTGGTGAAGTAGCCGTACATCGAGTCGAAGTTGGTCTTGTCGCCCATGTAGGCGGCCAGCACCATGCCGTAGCCATGGGCTTCGGAGACTGTCGAGTTGGTGTCGTCGTACTTGACCCAGGTGCCCTGCCCGCCCGAGGTGCGCAGGTAGTTGGTCTTCCAGGCGCTGTAGTGGGTCGTGACCTTGCCGTCCATCGCCGACTGGCTGACGTTGTTCGGCTTGATCGCACCCGAGGTGTAGGTCACGTGGTACGGGAAGGGCCGGGCCGTGGCCAGCACGTTGGCGCCCTCAGCCTGCACGTCGGCCGCTTCGGCCTGTTGGTCGGCCCCGTCGGAGCTTGCGGTTTCGGCGCGAGCGCCGGGCGTGCTCGGCCCGTGTTGCGCACGCAACCCGATGCGCGGGGAGTTCTGCGTGGTTTCGGTCGGTGTGGCTTGGTCTTCGCCACCACCACCGCCGCAGCCGCCCAGCAAGGCAGTGGTCAATGCCGCCAGCGTGAAGCCGGCCAATGCGATCGGTCGAACAGCAATCATCACGCGTCTCTCCTCGTCAAGGGTTGGAATGTGGGCCGCATCTTCGGCCCGCAGCCGTCTGACGGAAATCCGGCGGTTTGCTGCATCGACATGGGCGATCTACCTAGGGACAAATGCTTCTGGCGCAACAAGGCGTCACCGTGAACTCGGCGTTCACCTGCCACGCACACAGGGAAGCTCACCATCGCGCCGATAGCTGACACAGGGCCAACAGGAGACAGCGAACAACGAGCGCCTCGCCCAATCAGTCACGGTGGCAGCGAGGAATGGGCATCCGCCCCGGTGAGCGTCTAACGTGAGGCGGGGTGGATGCCCATTCCTCGCCGCGCAAGACGCGGCCAACGAAACAGGTCCGCTGAGGCAACGGCTGCCGGCCGAGGTTGACGCGGCAGGCGGCGAGGACACGACCGGCCTCACGTTAGACGCTCACCCGGCCGCGCCCCCACCGTCTGCGGCCATCGCCTGCGGTGTGCCGAGAGGCGCGTCGACGAATGGTTGAGCGGACTTAACAGACCAGCATCAGGCCACGTTCGGTCGTTCGTAGCCGAAGCGGTCGATGATGAACTTCTCGCGCTTCGCGACCACGTCGATGCTGGTCACGTCGTAGTAGTGCGCAAAGGGATGCGGCCGGGTCGACTTGTTGGTCGGCTTGGCCTTGTAGATCTTCTCGCGCTGCTTGTCGGTCAGCACGATCTTGCAGCTGTCCAGCGCATGCACCAGATCGTCGGCCAGCGTGTGCTGACGCACGATGTGCTTCACGGCAACGCGGTCGGCTTCGTACGCCCGCAGCATTTTGTGGGTGTTGATCGTGGGCGGGATGTTGTCGGAGCCCGGCACGAACAGATTGAAGTAGCGGAAGGTCATCAAGCCGCCGAGCTTGCTGATCGGCGACCTCGCGAAGCCGTCTTCGAGCAGGCGCCTCGCGTACGGCGAACACACCAGACGCAGCCACTCGCGGAAGGCCTCGGCGTTGGCCGGATCGCTGTAGTAGAAGTTCTTGGCCCGCTCCACGCCCAGCTTGTCCGGGATCATGATCGGCTTCCACTTCTTCGGGCCTTGGCCGGCCGCCAGGCTGCGGACCTTTTCCTTCTGTGCCTTGCGCGCTTCGATCAACTTGGGCTGCACCCGCTCCCAACGCTTCGGGTTGATCAACCGCTGGTACAGCTTGCCCTGCTGCTGGCAGCCATAAGACCAGAGCGACAAATACCAGCCCCAGGGGTCGCGCACCGAGCCCAGGAACTCGCGGCCACTCGTCAGCAACTCGGGCGTCGGCACGTTGTGCTTGCCGTCGTTCTTGCCGCCCAGCGTTTCCTGCAGCAGGTTCTTGATATGGGTCGAGCCAGTCTTTTGCAGCTCGACGAAAACAACTTTGTCGGTGATCAGCACGGCAAGCCTCGACAGGACACCAATGGGCGGGCGCAAGTGTCCACTGCCCTGGCCGGAGCGTGTAACTGACGACTTGGGGAAGGATTCACCCGTACCGGGTTAACCCCGGACCACCTTGGCGTGAGGCGATCCTATGATCCCCTTCACGATGTAAACGTTTCCATGGCAGAAACAGCGGCCTTCATGTCCCAATCCAACCCTGTTCAAGTCGAATTTCCCGCTAACTTTTTGTGGGGCGCTGCGACAGCTGCTTACCAAGTTGAGGGCTCGCCGCTGGCCGACGGGGCCGGTGTGAGCAGTTGGCACCGCTTCGTGCGCACCCCGGGCAGGGTGCGCGACGGCGACACCGGCGACGTGGCTTGCGACCACTACCGCCGCTGGCCCGAAGACCTGCAGCTGATGCGCCAGCTCGGGCTGAAGAGCTACCGCTTCAGCATTTCGTGGTCGCGCATCCTGCCCGAGGGCCGCGGCCGCGTGAACCCGGCCGGCCTGGCCCACTACGAGCGCAAGGTCGACGCGCTGCTGGCTGCCGGCATCGCGCCCAACATCACGCTCTACCACTGGGACATGCCCGCTGAGCTGGACGACCGCGGCGGCTGGCTCAACCCCGACAGCGTCGACTGGTTTGGCGACTACGCCGAGGTGCTGTTCAAGGCCCTGGGCGACCGGGTGCCGATGTGGGCCACGCTGAACGAGCCGTGGGTGATCACCGACGGGGGCTACCTGCACGGCACGCTCGCGCCCGGCCACCGCAGCGCGTATGAGGCGGCGATTGCCGCGCGCCGGTTGATGTGCGCCCATGGCCGCGCCGTGCAAGCCTTCCGGGCGCTGGTGCCGCAGCAAGCGGACCGACAGATCGGGCTGGTCGTCAACATCGAGCCCAAGTACCCGGCCAGTGCCAGCCCCGCCGACCACGCGGCCACCGCGCGCGCCGATGCCTACATGAACCGCCAGTTCCTCGACCCCGCGCTGCGCGGCCAGACGCCGCCGGAGCTGCCCGAGGTCTTCGGCGAAGCCTGGGTCGACTGGACCGCCGACGAGCTGGCGTTGGCGAAACAGCCGCTGGACTTCGTCGGCATCAACTACTACACCCGCGCGGTCGTGCGCGACGACCCCGGCATCTGGTTGCAGCGCGCCGCGCCGGTGCGCCAGACGCAGTCCACCCACACCGAGACGGCCTGGGAGGTCTACCCACCCGGCTTGACTGACACGCTGGTCTGGTTCAAGCAGCACTATGGCGACCTGCCGCTGTACGTGACCGAGAACGGCTCGGCCTTCTACGACCCGCCGACCGTGGACGGCCCGCAGCTCGAAGACCCGCTGCGGGTCGACTACCTGCGGCGCCACCTGCGCGCGCTGCACGCCGCGCGCGAGGCCGGCGTGAACCTGCAGGGCTATTACGCCTGGTCGCTGTTGGACAACCTGGAGTGGGCGCATGGCTATTCCAAGCGCTTTGGCCTGATCCACGTCGACTATGCAACCCAGAAACGCACGCCGAAAGTCACTTCCGCGCTGTACGCCCAGGTCATCGCCACCCAGGGGCGTTGCCTGAACGACACGGCCGCCTCGCCGTCCGCCGGGCCTGGCCCGGTTCCACGGTAGAAACGCTCAAGTCGGGGTTCGGGTGATGGCGTCTAATGCGGCCAACGTTCTTCTCCGAGGCTCCGTGGTCGCCTCGCGGCCCATGGCGTGGCAAGCGGCACAGCCGCCTGCCAGCGAGCCGGCGCGTGCGCTGCGGCCTCGCCAACCCCAACGCCCCCACATGGCCACCACCATCAAAGACGTCGCCCGCGAAGCCGGTGTATCGGTCGCCACCGTGTCCCGCGTGATGAACGGCCACGCCGCCGTCACGCCCGAAACACGCGAACGCATCCAGCGCATCGCCAAGGAACTGCGCTTCACGCCGTCCAGCGCGGCACGCAGCCTGATCACCCGCCGCACCCACACCGTCGGCGCGCTGCTGCCCGACCTGCACGGCGAATTCTTCTCCGAGCTGATCCGCGGCATCGACGTCGCGGCCCGCTCACGCGGGCTGCACCTGCTGGTGTCCAGCTCGCATGGCAACGAGGCCGAAGCCTCGGCCGCGCTGCGCGCAATGCATGGCCGCGTCGACGGCCTGCTGTTGATGTCACCGCACATGGACCCCATCGCCATCAGTGGCAGCCTGCCCACCGGCATGCCGGCGGTGATCATGAACTCGGGTGTCGATGACCCGCTGCACACCACCTTCCGGGTCGACAACTTCGGCGGCGCCCAGGCCATGGTGCGCCACCTCGCCTCGGTCGGCCACCACAGCATCGCCTTCATTGCCGGCCCCGAGCACAACCACGAGGCGCAAGAGCGCTTGCGCGGCTACCGCGCCGCGCTGGCCGAGGTCCTGCCCGGCACGCCCGAGCTGGTGCTGCCCGGCGATTTCACCGATGCCAGCGGCGAACGCGCCGGCCACGAGCTGCTGGCGCTGTCGCAGCGCCCCAGCGCGGTTTTCGCCGGCAACGACATGATGGCGCTCGGCTGCCTGGGCGTGCTCACCCAGCGTGGCCTGTCGGTGCCAAAGGACATCGCACTGGCCGGTTTCGATGACATCCCGATTTGCCGTTATGTGCATCCTGCGCTGACCACCGTGCGGGTGCCCATCGTCGAACTGGGCGCCCTGGCCCTGGCCGAGCTGGCCTCGACCATCGAGGTGCCCAATCGCCCGCCCTCCGGCACGCGCACCCTGCGCGCCGAGCTGGTGGTGCGTCAGTCCAGCCTGCGCCCGGCCTGAGCCGGGCGGGCCCCGACTGTTTATCTTTCGCAGCCCGAAGCAAGACAGAACGAACGGAGACACTCTGATGACGACCTCACGTAAACGTTTACATCGGCATGCACTGGCCACTGCGGTCGCCGTGTTGTTGACCACCGGCAGCGGCTTGGCGCTGGCGCAACTGAGCACCGCCACCTTGCGTGGCGTGATCAGCTCGGGCACCGCTGCGGCGCAGGCCGGCACGCCGGTGCAGGCAGTCAACAAGGACAACGGCAACACCTACCGCACGACCACCGCCGCCGACGGCAGCTATGTGCTGGTCGGGCTGGCGCCGGGGCGCTACGAGGTGCGCGTCGGTGGCGCGGCGAGCGAGGTCGTCACGCTGCAGGTCGGCGAAACCGCGACGCTGGACCTGACTGTCGGCGGCACCCAGCAAGTCACGATCGTCGGCTCGCTGAACCGAAAGGACGTGAAGGACTCGCAACTCGGCACCAACGTGACGCGGCGCCAGATCGAGAGCCTGCCGCAAAGCACGCGCAACTTCTTGAGCTCTGTCGACTTGGCGCCCGGCGTGGCCTATGTGGCCGCGGCCAACACCGGTCAGGTCAACATCCAGAGCGGCGCGCAGAACCGCGACGCGATCAATGTCTTCATCGATGGCGTCAGCCAGAAGAACAACATTCTTCGCAACGGTGCATCGGGCATGGACTCGACCCGCGGCAACCCCTTCCCACAGTCGGCGATCGCTGAGTACAAGGTGCTGACGCAGAACTACAGGGCTGAGTTCGACCAGGTCAGCGGCGCCGCGGTGACGGCGATCACCAAATCGGGTACCAACGAATTCCATGGTGATGTCTATGTCGACCGCACCGGCACCAACTGGACCGAGAAGGACCCGTTCCAGAAAGAGGCCGAGAAACAAGGCGTCGATCGTCTGCCGTCGACACAGCTGCAATTCGGCGGCAGCATCGGCGGCCCGATCGTGCAGGACAAGATTCACTTCTTCGCGGCCTACGACGGCAAGAACATCGACGACACGCGTCAGGTCATCGCGCGCAACACCAACCTGCTGCCCGCAGGCCAGGGCATCGTGCCGGAATTGCTGGCCTTGCAAGGCTCGACCGTCGACAAGTTCAAGGAAGACCTGTTCCTGGGCAAGCTCGACGCGGAACTGAGTGACAGCCAGCGACTGTCGCTGACCGCCAAGATCCGCAAGGAATCAGACCGCGTGCCCGAGGACCACAACCTGAGTGTGCCGGGCAACGACAAGGACCGCACCAACGACGAGACCCGCATCGACTTGAAGCACGAGTGGACGCTGGGCCACCTGCTGAGCGAAGCGCGCCTGGGCTACGAGGACTACAAGTGGAATCCGCATTCGGCCGCGACAACGCCTTTCATCAAGTACAAAGGGTCGCCGACCGACGCGCTGGCGAACTCGCAGGACGTGCTGTTCGTCGGCGGTTCACCCGACGCGCAGCACCGTCAGCAAAGCGGCACATTCGTGTCGGAGGACCTCACCTGGACCGGCGCCAAGGACCACGTGATCAAGGGCGGCCTGAAGTTCAAGGACATCCGCTACAAACTGTCGGGCACCTTCCGCAGCGTCGACGTGGTCCAGGCGGTGATCCGTCCGGATGGGTCATCCTCCTTCGACGGCACGCTCTGCACCGGCGACAACCCGCGCGACAACGGCCCGGTGCAGGAGACCGACCAGTGCAAGCTCGAACGCGCGCTGGCCCCGGCCACGGCGAACTTCGGCAACCAGCAGTACGGCATCTACCTGCAGGACGACTGGAGCTTGTCCAAGCAGCTGGAACTGAACATCGGCGTGCGCTGGGACTACGAGTCCAGCATGCTCAACAACGACTACGCGACGCCGACCGACCGGGTCGAGGCGCTGCACGCGAAGGATGGCCGCAGCATCGGCGGCATCACGGCCCCCGCCGACCAGCTCTATGCCGAGTCACTCGCCAAGGGTGGCATCGACATCGATGACTACATCGCCGACGGCCATTCGCGCAAATCGTACAAGGGCGCGCTCGCGCCACGCATCGGCGCGTCCTACGACCTGTTCGGCGACCGCGCCTCGGTGATCTTCGGTGGCTTCGGTCGCTCATACGACCGCACGATCGCCAACCATGCGCTCGACGAGAAGCAGAAGAACCTGCAGGCCAACGGCGAGATCTGGCTGATCAGGAACGACTTCAAGATGCCCTACGCCGACCAGTTCACGATCGGCCTGCGCCAGGCGTTGGGATCGTGGAACGCCGAAATTGCCTACAGCGATGTCCGGGCCAAGAACCAGTTCGTCTGGTTCAGCGGCAACCGCGATCCGAATGGCGGCTGGGGCCTGCAAAATCCGATCGATCCGCTGTGGGGAGGCCCGAACGGCTACGGCAATCTCGTTCTCGGCGACTTCGTAGGGCAGAACAAGAGCCAGGCGCTGTTCGTCAAGGCCGACAAGCCCTACAGCACCGAATCGGGCTGGGGGCTCACGCTCGCCTACACCTACACCGACGCCAAGACCACCGCCCAGAGCTGGGGCGACGACATCTTCGACTGGACCCACGGCCGCCCCGGCGTCGATGGCTGGCACACCTCGAAGCTGGTGGACAAGCACCGCGTCGTGGCTGCGCTGGTGACGGACGGTTGGTTGCCTTGGGGCCTTCAGTTCTCCGGCAAGTACGTCTGGGCCAGTGGCCTGCCCCGTCAACTGACCGATTGCACGGGCGGCTTCCCGCATGACAACGTCGCGGGCACGTGCTTCTACCGAGAGGACAAGAGCCGCGAGTTCAATGAGCTGGATCTGGCCGTCGCCCGCGACTTCGGTGTCGGCTTCGGCAAGATCAACCTGCGTGCCGACGTGTTGAACGTGTTCAACACCAAGAACTACGGCGGGGCCAACGACTGGATCGGTGGGCCTGGCAATCCGCCGAAGAATCAGTACGGCGGCGACAACGCAGACCTCGGCAAGCCGAACTCGATGCGCGGCCCGATGCGCACGATCCGCCTGGCACTCGCCTACAAGTTCTGATCGTTCGATTCACCCGTCTTGTTGCCAACAGCCCTGCCACGACCTCGCCGGTCGTGGCAGGCTGCGGCCTTGAGCGCACCACCGTTCGCCCATGACCGTTTTTTCCCATCGCCCTGACCGACGCCGCCTGCTGCTGGCCGGCGCCGCTGCTGCCCTGGCCCACAGCCTGCCCGGCTGCGGCAGCGCACCGCCGCCGCGGCCGATGGCCTTTGGCGAAGGCCACATGCCCGCGCGCCTCGGCGACGCGGCGCTGCTGGACGACATTGAAGCGCGCACCTTCCGCTTCTTCTGGGAAACCGCGCACCCCGTCACCGGCCTGGTGCCGGACCGCTGGCCCGCGGCACCGACGATGGCCAGCGTGGCCGCGGTCGGCTTCGGCCTGACGGCCTACCTGGTGGGTGCCGAGCGTGGCCTGGTCACGCGCGCCGAAGCGGCCGAGCGCGTGCACCGCACGCTCAGCTTCCTGGCCAACGCACCGCAGGGCGAGGCCTCGCACGGCATGATCGGCCACCGCGGTTTCTTCTATCACTTCCTGGACATGGCGACCGGTGCTCGCTTCAACGAGCGCGTCGAGCTGTCGACGATCGACACGGCGCTGCTGATGGGCGGTGTGCTGGCAGCACAGTCGTACTTCAGCGGCACCGACCCTACGGAGCAGCGCATCCGCACGCTGGCCGAGACGCTGTACACCCGCGTCGACTGGCGCTGGGCCCAGGTGCGCGACGGCCACATCGTGATGGGCTGGGTACCCGGCGCCGGCTTCAGCCCGTTCATCGACTACCACGGCTACGACGAGGCGATGCTGCTGTACCTGCTCGCACTCGGCTCGCCGACGCACCCGGCGCGCGACGACAGCTGGGCCACGTTCTGCGGCAGCTACCCCCGCACCTGGGGCAGCTTCATGGGCCAACTGCACCTGGGCGGCGCACCGCTGTTCTGGCACCAGTACTCGCACGTCTGGGTCGACTTCCGCGGCATCCAGGACGCCTTCATGCGCGAACGCGGGCTCGACTATTTCGAGAACAGCCGCCGCGCGACGCTGGCCCAACGCGCGTACGCGATCAGCAACCCCGGCGGGTGGAAAGACTACGGCGAGAACGTCTGGGGCCTGACTGCCTGCGACGGCCCGGGCTCGGTGCGCGCGCCGGACCATACCGGCCGCCTGCGCGACTTCCAGGACTACAAGGCCCGCGGCGCCGGCATGGCCGACGCGTTCGACGATGGCACGCTGGCCCCCACCGCCGCGGCCGCATCGCTGCCCTTCGCGCCGGCCGAAGTCACAGCCGCGCTGCAGGCGATGCACCAGCGCTTCGGTGCCCACCTCTACGGCCGCTACGGTTTTCTCGACGCCTTCAACACCAGCTTTGTTGACGCCTCGGCGAAGCTGTCCAATGGCCGCGTCGCGCCCGGCTTCGGCTGGGTCGACACCGACTACCTCGGCATCGACCAGGGGCCTATCGTCGCAATGATCGCCAACCACCGGCACGACCTGATCTGGCGCACGATGCGCGGCAACGCGCACCTGCGGCGTGGCCTCGCGCGAGCCGGTTTCAATGGCGGTTGGCTGAACGCTTCGGCCCGCTCCGTTTCGCCACATGACCGGCCGATCGCCCAGCCCGCCTGAGCGCCGCCGCTGGCTGCAACGCGCCGCACTCGTGGCCGCGTCCCCGCTGGCGTTGCCACTCGCCGGCTGCGGGCGCAGCGGCAGCGGCCGTCGCACGCTGCGCTTCTGGGCCATGGGCCGCGAGGGCGAGGTCGCGCACGAATTGTTGGCCGGCTTTCGCAACGAGCAGCCGCAGGTCGATCTGCGCATCGAGCAACTGCCGTGGACGGCGGCGCACGAAAAACTCTTGACCGCCTTCGCGGGCGATGCGACACCCGACGTCGCCCAGATCGGCAACACCTGGCTGCCCGAGATGGTGGCGCTCGGCGCCGTCGAGCCGCTGGACACCTGGCTGCGCAGCAGCCCGACGATCACGCCGGACGACTACTTCAGCGGCATCTGGCGCACCAACCTGATCGACGGCAAGCTGCAAGGCCTGCCCTGGTATGTGGACACCCGGCTGCTCTATGTGCGCAGCGACCTGCTGGCGAAGGCCGGTTTCAACCGCATGCCCGACACCTGGGCCGGCTGGCAGCAGGCGATGCTGGGTCTGCAGCGTCTGGGTATTGCGCACCCGCAGCTGTTGCCGCTGAACGAGTTCGAGCCGCTGCTGGCACTGGCGCTGCAGCAAGACGACGAGTTGCTGCGCGATGGTGGCCGCCGCGGCAATTTCGCCAGCCCCGGCTTCGAGCGCGCGCTGGGGTTCTACCTGCAGATGTTCGAGCGCGGCTTCGCGCCTAGCCTGACCAACAACCAGGTCTCCAACCTGTGGCAGGAATTTGGCCGCGGCCAGTTCGCGCTCTACATCTCCGGGCCGTGGAACCTGGGCGAATTTCGGCGCCGCCTGCCGCCGGATCAACAAGGCCAGTGGACCACCGCGCCACTGCCCGGCCCGAACGGCCCCGGCGCGTCGATCGCCGGTGGATCAAGCCTGGTGATGTTCCGCCGCTCGCGGGCTCGGCGCGAGGCCTGGGCGTTGATCGAGTACCTCTCGCGGCCCGAGGTGCAGCAGCACTTCTACCGCCTGACCGGCAACCTGCCACCGCGCCGCGCCAGCTGGTCGGCCGACAGCTTGGGCCGCGATCCTCAGGCCCTCGCCTTTGCCCAGCAACTCGAACGCGTGCGTCCTGCGCCGGCGGTGCCGGAGTGGGAGCGCATCGCGCAAGAGATGCAGCTCTTTGCCGCGCAGGCCGCACATGACAAGTCCGCCCCTGCCGCGGTCGCACGGGCCCTCGACGTGCGGGTCGACGAGTTCCTCACCAAGCGGCGCTGGATGCTGGACCGCGCAAGGCCGGCGCGATGAAACGGAACCCGGTCGCCTGGGCCTTCGTGTTGCCTGCGCTCACGGTCATCGGCCTGTTCTTCGTCGTGCCGGTGCTGGCCGGCCTGGCCTTGAGCCTGACCGACTTCGATCTTTACGCGCTGGCCTCGCTCGACAACCTGCGCTTCGTCGGCCTGGACAACTATCGGCAGGTGCTGACCCGCCCGCTGTTCTGGCAAGCGTTGGGCAACACCGCCTACTTCGTCGTGCTCGGTGTGCCTTTGTCGATCGCGCTGTCGCTCGGCTGCGCGGTGCTGCTGCAGTCGAAGCTGGCGCGCTTCAAGCCGCTGCTTCGCACCGCGCTGTTCGCGCCGGTGGTCACCACGCTGGTCGCGGTTGCCGTCGTATGGCGCTATCTCTTTCACCTGAAGTACGGCTGGATCAACCAGCTGCTGGGCCATGTCGGCATCGCGCCGATCGACTGGCTGGGTGACCCGAATTGGGCGATGCCCGCGATCATCGTCTTCGCCGCATGGAAGAACTTCGGCGGCAACATGATCATCTTCATCGCCGCGCTGCAGGCGGTGCCTGAAGACCTGTACGAAGCCGCGCGGCTGGATGGTGCCAACGCCTGGCGCCAGTTCTGGCATGTGACCTTGCCGATGCTCGGGCCGACGCTGCTGATGGTCAGCATCCTGACCATCGCCGGCTACTTCCAGCTCTTTGCCGAGCCTTATGTGATGACGCAAGGCGGCCCGCTGCAATCGACAGTCAGCGTGCTGTACCTGATGTACGAAGAAGGCTTCCGCTGGTGGAACCTGGGCGCGGCGTCGGCGGTGGCCTTCGTGCTGTTCGCGATCATCGTCRTCGTCACGCGCGGCCTGATGCTGTTCGCGCAGCGCAAGGGGGCCGCATGAAGGGCCGCACCGTGCAGGCGATCGCCGTCAACGGCGTGCTCGCGGTCGCTGCGCTGCTGACGGTCGCGCCGCTGCTGTGGATGGTGGCTGCGTCGCTGATGCACTCCGGCGAGGCCAGCACGTTCCCGCCGCCGTTGCTGCCGAGTGCGCCAACGCTGGAGCACTACCGCGCGCTGATCGTCCAGGGGGGCATCGCGCGCCAGTTCGTCAACAGCCTCGGGCTGGCGATCGCCGCGACGCTGTTGTCGACCACCTTCAACACGCTGGCCGGTTACGCATTCGCCAAGCTGCATTTCACCGGTCGAGACAAACTCTTCGGCCTGCTGATCGGCGCACTGGTGATCCCGGGCCAGGTGGCGATGCTGCCGCTGTTCCTGATGCTCAAGAGCATGGGCCTGGTCAACAGCTACGCCGGGGTGCTGGTGCCGTCGCTGGCCGGCATCTTCGGCATCTTCCTGGTCCGGCAATACGCGCGCGGCATTCCGGACGAGTTGATCGAAGCCGCACGCATGGACGGCGCCGGCGAGTTCCGCATCTTCTTCTCGGTCGTGCTGCCACTGCTGACACCGGTGCTGGCCACACTCGCGGTGTTCGCCTTCCTCGGCAGCTGGAACGATTTCATGTGGCCGTTGATCGTGTTGACCGACGGCGAGCTGCACACGCTGCCGGTCGCGCTGGCGTCTTTGAGCCGCGAGCATGTGCAAGACAGCGAGCTGATGATGGCCGGCGCGGTGATCACGGTGCTGCCGGTGCTCGCGTTGTTCCTCGTGCTGCAGCGCTACTACCTGCAGGGCCTGACGATGGGGGGCGTGAAGCAATGAAGCGCCTGGTCGGCTGGGGTCTGTGGCTGTGCGCCGCCGTCGCAAGCGCTGCGCCCGGCGACACCACGCTGATCGACGGCTTCCGCCCAACCGAAGGCTGGAAGATCAGCGCGTCGGACCAGGTCGAGGCTCACTGGCGCGCCGATGGACGCGGCCACTGCCTGGACTACGACTTCCACGGTGTCTCGGGCTATGCCGTCGCACGGCGCGCCATGCCACCGGTCGATCTGCCTCCCGACTACGAGTACCGCCTTCGCGTACGCGGCCAAGGCCCGGCCAACCACTTCCAGTTCAAGCTGACCGACGCCAGCGGCGACAACGTCTGGTGGGTCAACCGACCCGACATGCGCTTCGATGCACGGCCGCAGGATCTGCGTTTCAAGCGGCGCCAGATCCAGTTCGCCTGGGGCCCGACGGCCGACAAGACGCTGCGCCGCCCGCAAGCGCTGGAGCTGGTGGTCGCCACCGGCAGCGGTGGTGGGCGAGGCTCGGTCTGCTTCGAACGCCTGGACTTCGTCGAACATGCGCCGGCGCCCTCTTCGTGGCCCGAGCCGCAGGTGACCGCACGCGGCACATCGGCCGCGGTCGACTTCGGCCTGACGCGTGAGTTCAGCGGCCTGCAGCTGCACTGGCCACCGACCGGCAAACGGCCGCGCGACTATACGATCGACGCGCAAGACGAAGCCGGCCGTTGGCAGCGACTGGCCCAGGTGCGCCACGGCGCCGGCCCGCTCGACGCGCTGTTCCTGCCCGAGCGCGACGCGCGCCGGCTGCGCATCACCGCCGCGTCCGGCGACTTGGCCGCCTTGCGCATCGAACTGGTCGAGCCCGGTACCTGGCGCTCGCAAGACGATGCGACCGCCGCACGCGCGAAGCGCTTGCCGCCCGGCCTGTACCCGCGCACCTACCTTGGCGAGCAGAACTACTGGACGCTGTTCGGCGTCGATGGTGGGGGTGGCTACGCGGCGCTGCTGTCGGAAGATGGCGCGGTGGAGCCGGCCCCTGGCAGCCCCAGCATCGAGCCGTTCGTGCTGCTCGAAGGCGAGCGCGGCAACCCGCCGACCTTGGTCGGCTGGGCCGACGTGAAGATCAGCCATTCGCTGCCCGAGGGCTACCTGCCGCAGCCACGGGTGCACTGGGCGCACCCGGCCTTCACGCTGGACATCGACGCCGGCGCGTCGGGCGACGGTACACGGCCGACCGGCCACGCCCGCTACACGTTGCACGCCACCAAGGCGCTGAAGGCGACGCTGTTGCTCGTGGCCCGACCCTGGCAAGTCAACCCGCCGCAGCAGTTCCTGAATCAACCAGGCGGCGCCAGCCCCTTGTCGCGTGTGCTTTGGCAGGACGGCCTCTGGCGCCTGAATGACACGCTGGCGCTGCGCCCGACGCCCGCGCCAACCAAGGCCTGGGCCGGCGGCGGGGCCGATTGGCCAGTGGCCTTTGCATTGGCCCACGACAAACCCGTCCACGCGTTGAATGAGACGACGCCGTGGCGCGACGCCGAAGGCCGCGCGGAATCGGCACTGGCCTACCCGCTGCAGTTGCCGGCCGGTGGCGAAACGCAAGTCGCGCTGAGCTGGCGCATGAACGGCGTGCAGGAGCTGCCGCGCCGCATCGACGACGTCAACGCCGGCCTGTCCGCCAGCGCCACTGCCTGGCGCGCGCGGCTGAACCGCGTCGGCCTGCAGCTGCCAGCGGCCGGACAACGCGTGCACGACACGCTGCGCAGTGCACTCGCGCAGATCCTGCTGTCGCGCCGCGGTGCCGCGCTGCAGCCGGGCACGCGCTCTTATGCGCGCAGCTGGGTGCGCGACGGCGCGATGATGGTCGCCGGTCTGTTGCGGCTAGGCGAGACCGAGGCCGCGCGCGAGTTCGTCGACTGGTATGCGACGCAGCTGTTCGCCAACGGCAAGGTGCCTTGCTGTGTCGACGCGCGCGGTGCCGACCCGGTGCCCGAGAACGACAGCCACGGCCAGTTCATCTATGCCGTCGCCGAGTTGTGGCGCTTCACGCATGACCGCGCCGCGCTGCAGCGCCGCTGGCCTGCCGTGCAACGCGCCGTGCGCTACATGGAGCAACTGCGGCAAAGCGAGCGCTCGCCGGCCAATCGGCAGCCCGGCCACGAAGCCTTCTTCGGCCTGATGCCGGCCTCGATCAGCCACGAGGGCTATTCCGAGAAGGCGATGCACTCGTACTGGGACGACTTCTGGGCCTTGCGCGGCTACAAGGACGCGGTGCTGCTGGCACAGGTCCTCGGCGACGAAACCGCGGCGCGTGAATTCACCGGCTGGCGCGACGAGTTCGCCACTGAGCTGTCAGCATCGATCCGCACCGCGACCGCGCAGCACCGCATCGGCTTCATGCCCGGCGCGGCCGAGCTGGGCGACTTCGACGCGAGCTCGACCACCGTCGCGCTGAACCCGGCTCAGGCCCAGGCCCTGCTGCCACCTGGTCTGCTGGACGCGACGTTCGAGCGCTACTGGCTCGAATCGCAACAGCGGGCCCGCGGCGAGAAAGCCTGGAAGGACTACACACCCTACGAGCTGCGCAGCGTCGGCGCGCTGGTACGGTTGCGGCAAACCGACCGGGCACTCGCCATGCTCGACTTCTTCTTCGCCGACCAACGCCCCGCCGGCTGGAACCAATGGGCCGAGGTGGTGATGCGTGACCCACGCGAGAAGCACTTCCTCGGCGACATGCCACACGCCTGGGTCGCGTCCGACGCGATCCGTTCGCTGCTGGACCTGTTCGCGCACGACGACGGCGACAGCCTGGTGCTGGCTGCCGGTGTGCCCGAGGCATGGCTGGATGACGGCGTGGCGGTACGCGAATTGCCGACGCCGTACGGCCGGCTGAGCTACCGCGCCAAGCGCGTCGCCGAAGGACTGCATGTCGAGATCGACACCGGGCTCGATCTGCCGCCAGGCGGCCTGCGCTGGCGCTGGCACGGTCGTGAGCAACGCATTGACAGCTTGCCGGCATCGCTGACACTGGCCGAGCCAGCGCCGGAGACTAACCAGAGAAAATGATGGACCACCACGACATCGACCGCCGCACCCTGCTGGGCCTGCCCCTCGCGCTTGCCGCCGCATCGACGGCGCTGGCCGCCCCGCCGCCTGCCGACAACCGCCAGGCCGAATGGGCCACGCCCGCCAGCCTGACGCTGCAAGCCACGTTGCGCCACTGGCTCTACCTGCCCACCGGCTACCAGGAACAGGCCGACAAGAGCTGGCCGCTGATCGTCTTCCTGCATGGCTCGGGCGAACGCGGCACGCAGCTGGACCGCGTCAAGGCCCATGGCTTGCCGAAGCTGCTCGATGCCGGCCAGGCGATCCCCGCGATCGTCGTCTCGCCGCAGTGCGACGACGAGCTGGACTGGGACCCACACCTGCTGCACGCGCTGCTGATCGCACTGCGCGGCCAATGGCGCATCGACCCTCGGCGCGTCACCGCCACCGGCCTGAGCATGGGCGGCGGGGGCTGTTGGGACTGGGCGATGGCCTACCCGGACGACCTGGCCGGCATCGCGCCGGTCTGCGGCTATGGCCGCCACCTGCGTATTACCCGGATGCGCTCGGTGCCGGTACGGGCCTATCACGGCGCCAACGACCCGGTCGTGCCTGTCAGCGAGCAGCAATCGCTGGTCACCGAGTTGCGCGGCCTCGGCGGCCAGGCCGAGTTGACCGTCTACCCCGGCGTCGGCCACGACGCCTGGAACCCGGCCTACGCCGATACCACGCTGCTGCCGTGGCTGCTGGCGCGGGTGCGGCCGGCTTGACCACGATGGCCGATTCATCGTCGCTGCACCGCATCTCCAGCCCGTCGGGGTTAGCGGCCAGCTTCAACGCCAACGGCAGCTTGCGCGAACTGCGCTGGGGCGACGAGCTGTGCGTGCACCTGTTCCCCGGCAACGCACTCGAAGCCGGGTCGACCCAGCTGGTGCTGCGCCGCTGGCCCGGCACGACGCAGCAGGGCGAACCGCAATGGTTGCCACTGCTGGGGCCGCACAGCCCGGCGCGGTGGCATGCCGAAGACGACCGCCTTATCGCCCGCGGCGAATGGCAGGGCCTGGCCTTCGAGCTGACGCTGCTGCTGGCGCAGAACGAGCCGGCGTGGTTCTGGCACCTGGCGCTGCACCACGCCCATGGCGATGCCGCCTGCACTGTCGACCTGCTGTACCAGCAGGACCTGTCGCTGGCACCGCACTTTGCCGTGCGCCTGAACGAGTCCTACGTCAGCCACTACATCGACTTCACACCACTGGATCACGCACGACTCGGCCGCTTGTTGGCGGTGCGGCAGAACCAGGCCGCCAATGGGCGTCACCCATGGGCTCTGATCGGCTCGTTGCGCCACGCCGTGGCTTACGCCACCGACGCGCTGCAGGTGCTGGGGCTGGGTCACCGCTTCGGCGATGCGCCGCAGGCCTGGCGCCACGGCCTGCCCGATGCGCGGCTGCAGCGCGAACAGGCGATGGCGGCGCTGCAGGACACGCCGCTAACCCTGGCGCCCGGCGAGCGCGCGACGCTCGGGTTCTTCGGCGGCCTGCAGGCGAACCACCCCGCCGCCAGTGGCCCGGACGACGCCGCCTGGGCCGACCAGCTGCTCGTGCTGCCGGAGGCCACACCGCCCAACGCATTGCCCGCCGCCGTCGTGCAGGCCACGTGGCAGCCGCCGCGGCCCAGCCTGTTCAGCCACGCACCGCGCCTGGCTGCACACGCGTTCAACGAGACCGACTGCGACGCCCACTTCGGCCCGCAACGCGAGCACGAAGAGCGCGGGCCAGACGGTACGCTGTGGTCGTTCTTCACGCCGGACGGCGAGCACGTCGTGCTGCCGGCCAAGGAGCAGGCGGTACTGCGCCCGCACGGCCACCTGCTGCGCAGCGGTGAGCACCTGGTGCCCGACGAGGCGGCGATGACCTCGACCTGCTGGATGGCGGGCGTCTTCCACTCGATGGTCACGCAAGGCCACGTCAGCCTGAACCGCCTGCTGTCGGCCGTGCACGGCTCGCTCGGTCAGTTCCACTCGCAAGGGCAGCGCGTGTTCGTGCGTCGCACGGGTGGCTGGCAGCTGCTCGACCAGCCGTCGGCGTTCGTGATCGGCGAGCGCCGCGCGCGCTGGTGGTACCGCGACGACGAAGGTCTGATCGAGGTCGTCGCCTCGGCCGCGGCGCAGGCGCCTGAGCTGTCGCTGCACCTTCGCTTCCTTGAAGGCCTGCCCGCGACCTGCCTCGTGACCCACCACCTCGCGCTCGGCGGCGACGACGGCGAGGTGCCGGGCCGCATCGACATACCCAGCGCTGCCGACGGCAGTGTCTGGCTTGCACCACCGCCCGGCAGTGGCTTGCTCGCGCGATTCCCGCAGGGTGGTTTCACCATTGCCCCGATCGGCGAACACAGCCGGCTGCTCGAGGTGTCCGGCGCTGAAGGCCTGTTCGACGACGGCGAAGACCACGGTGTGCCGATGCTGTGCCTGCGCTTTGCCGCGGCGCCCGAGATCGGCCTGAGCATCCGGGGTGAGCTGGTCGAAGCCGCACCGGCCAGCACGCCGACGCTCGACACGCTGATGCCCCCGCGACTGTCGTCACCCAACGGGCAGGCCGCAGCGCTGTCGACCCCCTTGCCCTGGTTCCAGCACAACGCGCTGGTGCACTACCTGGCGCCGCGCGGGCTGGAGCAGTATTCCGGCGGCGGTTGGGGCACGCGTGATGTCTGCCAGGGCCCCGTCGAGCTGTTGCTGGCACAAGGCAGCCTCGCGCCGGTGCGCGACCTGCTGACGCGTGTCTTCTGCGCGCAGAACGCCAATGGCGACTGGCCGCAGTGGTTCACCTTCTTCGAGCGCGACCGGGCGATCCGCGCCGGTGACTCGCACGGCGACATCGTCTTCTGGCCGCTGCTGGCGCTGGGCCAGTACCTGCTGGCCTCGGGTGATGCCGGCCTGCTCGACGAGCCGCTGCCCTTTTACGCCGCGCCAGGTGAAATCACCGACAGCGCCACGCTGTGGCAACACGTCGAACGTGCGCTGGCAGTCATCGCGCAGCGCCGCATCCCCGGCACCGCGCTGGCGGCCTACGGCCATGGTGACTGGAACGATTCGCTGCAACCGGCCGACCCGCTGCTGCGCGAGCACCTGTGCAGCAGCTGGACCGTGACGCTGCACGCACAAATGCTCGACACACTGGCCGAGGCCCTGGGGCTGCTGGGCCAGACCACCCGCGCCGAAGCGATGCACCAGGAGCGTCAGCAGGTGCAGGCTGACTTCAGACACTGGCTGATGCCGCCATCCTCGTCAACACCGAACGCACCAGCGGTACTGACTGGCTACGCCCTGTTCGACCCGCCAGGCGAGCCGCCACAGCCATTGCTGCATCCGAGCGATCGGCGCACCGGCGTGCACTACAGCCTGCTGCCGATGGTCCACGCGGTGCTCTCGAACCTGCTGAGCCTGGACGAAGCCGAGGCCCACTTCGAGCTGATCGAGCAGCACCTGCTGGGCCCCGACGGCGCGCGCCTGTTCGACGCACCGTTCGCCTACCGCGGCGGGCCGCAGCAGCTGTTCCAGCGCGCCGAGAGCAGCAGTTATTTCGGCCGCGAGATCGGGCTGATGTACACCCACGCCCACCTGCGCTACGCCGAGGCACTGGCCCACCTGGGCCGGGCCGAGGCTTTCTGGCAGGCGCTGAACCTGGCCCACGCGGTCGACCTGCAGCAGCGCCTGCCGAGCGCCGCGCCGCGTCAATCCAACTGCTACTTCTCCAGTTCCGACGCGGCCTTCGCCGACCGCCACGAGGCCAGCGCGCAGTACGAACGTGCGCTGCGCGGCGATGTGCCGCTCGAAGGCGGCTGGCGCATCTACTCCAGCGGCGCCGGCATCGCGCTCGGCCTGGTGCAACGCTGCCTGCTCGGCCTGCGCCCGCGCGCCGACGCCTGCGTGATCGACCCGGTGATCGCGCCGTCGCTGGGCACGCTGCAGGCGGAGACGACGCTGGTTGGGCACCGTGTCGCACTGGACTGCCAGCTGGGCTCGCGTGGCCATGGTGTGCTGACGGTGGAGTTGAACGGCACGCCACTGCCGTTCACCTTCGTACCGAACGCCTACCGCGAAGGTGGCGCCCGCATCGAGTGG
The DNA here is from genome assembly GCF_056403075.1 of Ideonella sp. P3_A4. Classification (NCBI taxonomy): domain Bacteria; kingdom Pseudomonadati; phylum Pseudomonadota; class Betaproteobacteria; order Burkholderiales; family Sphaerotilaceae; genus Ideonella; species Ideonella sp. P3_A4. The sequence continues at coordinate 19,556 of NZ_JBFUGE010000014.1, forward strand.
TCCGCCATGGCGCCGCTGTGGACCACCGGCCTCAACCGCCTGCGGCTGGGCATCGCCTGAGGCTGCCAGGCGAACCAGGCGGGCCTGCGTACCAGTTCGCTGCATCGTGCTTGATTTGCAACCGATTGATTTCCTCGTAACTGCGCATCACGCGTTGCCAGCAAACGGTCAACTGGTCTTACTGGTCCTATAGTGGTTTTCTCTCGTGACGGGTCTGGCCCCTCGGCCGGATCATCACGGCCGAGGGGCACGCAGCGCGTGCCCTGTGGTCCGTTCAAGAGATCAAACCCAAGGAGTTGGAACCATGTCCGACCAAAGTTCGTCGCGGCGTGCGCGGCTCGACTGGCTGATGACGCTGTCGGCAGCCGTCGCGGTCGCCGCGGGCGTCGCCCCGGTGGTGGCCCAGGCCGCACCGGTCAAGGCGGCCGCGCCTGCCTGCCAGCCGTGGTCGACCGACATCGCCTATGTGCAAGGCGACACCGTCACCCGCAACAGCCTGACCTACCGCGCCAACTGGTGGACCAAGGGTGAAGACCCGGCCACGCACAACGGTGGCGACGGCACCGGCCAGCCGTGGACGCAGGTCTCGAGCTGCGGCACCCCGCCACCGCCGCCCCCACCGCCGCCCCCACCACCTCCCCCGCCCCCACCGCCGCCTCCGCCCCCCCCACCGCCTCCGCCCGCTGACTGCGAGGCCTGGAAGTCCAACGTGAAGTACCTGAAGGGCGCGTTGGTGACCGAGAACAAGGTCGGCTACAAGGCCGTGCTGAAGAGCCAGAACGAGGACCCGGCGACCAACAACGGCCCGAAGGGCAGCGGCGAGCCGTGGCGCAAGACCACCGCTTGCAACACCCCACCGCCGCCTCCGCCGCCCCCCCCGCCGCCGCCAGGTGGCCACCACCTGATCGGTTACTGGCACAACTTCACCAACCCGTCGGGCAACACCTTCCCGATCGCCCAGGTCAGCAACGACTGGGACGTGATCGTCGTCGCCTTCGCCGACAACGCCGGCAACGGCAATGTCAGCTTCACGGTCGACCCGAGCGCCGGCAGCGAAGCCCAGTTCATCGCCGACGTCAAGGCCAAGCGCGCCGCCGGCAAGAAGGTGGTGCTGTCGTTCGGCGGCCAGAACGGCTCTGTCTCGCTGAACAACGACACCGAGGTCGCCAACTTCGTCAACAGCACCTACGCGCTGCTGGTGAAGTACGGCTTCGACGGCATCGATCTCGACATCGAGACCGGCGTGTCGCAAGGCGCGCCGATCCAGACCAACCTGGTCAAGGCGGTCAAGCAGATCAAGGCCAAGTACGGCGCCGGCTTCTACCTGTCGATGGCGCCGGAGCACCCCTATGTGCAGGGTGGCCTGGTGGCGTTCGGCAGCATCTGGGGCGCCTACCTGCCGATCATCGACGGGCTGCGTGAAGAGCTCAGCGTCATCCACGTCCAGTACTACAACAACAACAGCTTCACCTACAACGACCCGCCGAAGTACACGGTCGTGCAGGAAGGCACTGTGGACGCGCTGGTCGGTGGCAGCCTGATGCTGATCGAAGGCTTCACGACCGACTACAACACCGGCTGGAAGTTCAACGGCATCCGGCCCGACCAGGTGGCCTTCGGCGTGCCGTCGGGCCCCAGCTCCGCGAACAGCGGTTTCGTGTCCGCGGCCACGGTCTCGGCAGCGCTGAACTGCCTGACCAAGCTGACCAACTGCGGCACGATCAAACCCAAGGTGGCCTACCCGACCTACCGCGGCGCGATGACCTGGTCGATCAACTGGGACAAGCACGACGGCTACAACTTCTCGAAGCCGACACGGGCTGCGCTGGACAGCCTGCCTTGAGTAAACGCCGCCCCCAGGGCCGGCCCAAACGTCCGGCCCGCCCCCCAAGGGGGAGCAAGAAACTCGGGGCGGCCCTTCGTTTCTCCGGGGGTTTGATCGCCCCTTTGACGCACCGGGCCGGCGGGCCTGGTGCATCACGCCCCGGTCCGCATTGGCGGACCCGGGGCGTTTTTTCTCGCTCAGCAGCTTCTTAGACTTGCGGCAACAGGAAGCGGCGTTCCCAGGCGCTGACCTCGCGGTCGTAGTGGTCGAACTCGACCTCCTTGACGGCCAGCAGCCCGGTGACGAAATCGTCGCCGAGCAGGCGGCGCGCGTGCGCGCTGTCGGCCAGGCGCTGCCAAGCTTCGCGCGGGCTGCGCGGCAGCGCATGGTCGTGCGCGTAACCGTCGCCGCTGATCGGCGAGGTCGCCGTGAGGCCTTCTTCGATGCCGGCCAGGCCCGCGGCCAGCGTGGCCGCGATCGCGAGATAAGGGTTCGCGTCGGCACCGGCCACGCGTTGTTCGACGCGCCGCGCGGCCGGCCCACTTTGTGGCACGCGCAGCCCGGCGGTGCGGTTGTCATAGCCCCACTGCAGGTGGATCGGCGCCTGGCTGCCCTTGACGAAGCGGCGGTACGAGTTGACGTGCGGCGCCAGCAGCAGCATCAGGTCCGGCAGGTAGGTCTGCATGCCGGCGATGAACTGGCGGAAGACCGGCTGCTCGTCGCCGTTGGGTGCACTGAAGACATTGCTGCCCTCGCGATCGACGACGCTGACGTGCAGGTGCATCGAGCTGCCGGCTTCATCGGGCAGCGGCTTGGCGAGGAACACGGCGTTGAGGCCTTGCTGGATCGCGACCTCGCGCGCCGCATGCTTGAACAGAAACGCCTGATCGGCCACCGACACCGCGTCGCCATGCCAGAGGTTGATCTCGTACTGCGAACAACCGACCTCGTGGATCCACGTGTCCGCGCGGATGCCCAGTGTCTCGATCGCCTGCTGGAAGGCGCCCCAGAACGGCGCCAGCTCGTTGAGCATGTTCAGGCTGAAGGCCGACTGGCCGACCTCGGAGCGGCCCAGCCGCCCGGGCGGCGGGCGCAGTGGCGCGGTTGGGTCGACGCAGGGCGCGCTCAGGTAGAACTCGATCTCGGGCGCCACCACCGGCGCCAGGCCCCGCTCGGCGTAGCGCGCGAGCACGGTCTTCAGCAGCTGGCGCGGCGCGAATGCGCAGGGCCGGCCGTCCAGCTCGAAGCAGTCGTGGATCGCCATCGCGCGCGGCTGGTCGGCCGGCGCCCAGGGCGCCAGGCGCACGGTCGACATGTCCGGCACCAGACGCACGTCGGGGTCGTCGTCCGGGAAGATCGGGTCGTACGAGTACTCACCCGTCACCGCCTGCATCGGGATGGCCTGCGCGATGCGCAGCTCCTGGCCGGCCAGGAAGGCGGCCGCCGGCATCAGCTTGCCGCGCGGGTAGCCGGTCACGTCGGGAAACAGGCATTCGACCTGGCGCACACCCGCGCGTTGCAGCAGGTCGGCGATGTCGGCGGGCAGGTCAGCACTCATGGAACGATGGACAGCATTGGCAGGGAACCGATCTTCGCCGAAGCCCATCGCTGCCGGCCCGAACACAGTGTTCAGGCAATCAAACAGTGGTCGACGGCTCGGCCAGCAATCGGCGCAACAGCGCGGGCAGTTGCTCCAGCGTGAACTCCTTCTGCATCACGCTGCGCACGCCGACCCGCGCGGCGGCGTCCAGCAGCGCCTCGGTCACATAGCCTGAGCTGATGACCACCGGCAACTCGGGCCGCAGCGTGGCCAGTTCACCCGCCACCTCCAGGCCCGACAGCCCAGGCATGTTGAAGTCGGTGACCACCAGGTCGACATCGCCCGGGCGCGCATGCAGCCGTGCCATCGCTTCACGCGGGTCCTCGAAGGTGGTGACGCGGTAGCCGGCATGCCGCAGCAGGCCTTCGACCATCACCACCATCACCGGGTCATCGTCGAGGTACATCACATGGCGGTCGGGCGCCGGAGTGGCCAGCGGCGCGCCAACCACCGCCGGCGGCGCCTCGGGCAGGCCGGGTTGCAAGGGGAAGTACAGATCGAAGCGGCAGCCGCGGCCCGGTGCGCTGGTCACGCCGATCGCGCCCTGGTGCGCCGAGACGATGCCGTGCACCACTGCCAACCCCAGCCCCGTCCCCTGGCCCACCGGCTTGGTGGTGAAGAAGGGTTCGAACAGGCGCTGGCGGGTCGCATCGTCCATCCCGGCGCCGGTGTCGCTGACCGCCAGGTGCGCGTACGGCCCGGGCTGCAGGCCCAGCCGCTGCGCCGCGTCGTCATCCAGCGCGCGCTGGTCGAGCCGGATCTCGATCCGCCCGGCCAGGCCGTTCATCGCATGCCAGGCGTTGGTGCACAGGTTCATCAGCACCTGGTGCAGCTGCGTCGCATCGGCCTGCACCGTCATCGGTGTGTCGGCCAGCACCAGCTCCAGCTCGACCATTGCCGGCAGCAGCGGCCGCAGCAGCCGCACCGACTCTTCGATCACCGGCGCCAGCACCTGGCGCTTCAGGCTGTGCGGTTGCCGGCGGCTGAAGGCGAGGATCTGCTGCACCAGGCCACGTGCCCGTTCGGCCGATTGTTTGATCTGCGCCAGCCGGCCCTGCGCGACTGGCTCGCTCGGTTCCTGCTGCGCCAGCGCGACGTTGCCGAGGATCGCGGCGAGGATGTTGTTGAAGTCGTGCGCGATGCCGCCGGCCAGGGTGCCGATGGCTTCCATCTTCTGCGACGCGCGCAGCTGCGCCTCCAGCTCGGCATGGGCGATCTCGGCCTGCTTCTGCTGCGTGATGTCGGTCACCATCGCCAGCGAGCCGTCGAAGCGGCCGGCCGCGTCGACGATCGGCGTGGTGGCCACCAGCGCCCACAAACAGCTGCCGTCCGTGCGGCGCAAACGGCGCTCGCGCCCACCGGGCGGATCGAGCGCCAGCGAGGCCCCCACCGTCTGCCCGTTGACCAGGCCCATGGCCTTGGCCACCACCGCACCGGCCACGTTGTCGGGCACGAAGAACTCGGCCATCGGGCGGCCGATCAGCGCCTCACCGGCGACGCCCAGCATCTGCGCCATCTTCGGGTTGGCGAAGGTGGTGCGGCCATCGGCGTCGGTGACCCAGATGCCTTCGTCGGCGGTCTCGACGATGCGGCGGTAGCGCTCTTCGCTGGCCCGCAACGCCACCGTCATGCGAAGCGCCGCCTCGTGCGCGCGCTGGCGGCCGGTGGCGAGCTGGCGTGTCAGCAGCGCCAGCACCAGGCTCAGGCCGATGCCCGACAGCGCCATGATGGTGGCCGCCATGCCGCCCGGACGGCGCTCGAACTCCGGCAGCGCCTGCACATCGATCGTCCACGAGTGGCCGGCAAAGCCGATGTACTCGCGCGCCTCGAAGGCCGGGGACAGGCCTTCGCGCTTCGGCCCGGGGGCGTACATCAGCGTGGCGTCGTTGACCTCCACACCGTCGTGGATGCGCGTTTCGACGCCGCGGGTGCCCTCGCCATAGAGGCTGGACATCAAGTCGCCCATGCGCACCGCCGCCAGCACCCAGCCGGTGATCGCCGCGCGGCGAGCCGCCACCGTGTCGAGCGGCTGCTGGCGGGCATAGACCGGCAGCGCCATCACGAAACCCGGCTCCTGCTTGCCCGAAGCGTCGGCCGGCAACAGCAGGCGCGGCGTGATGGTCAGGCCGCTGGAATCGCGTGCCAGCTGCAGGGCGCCGCGCCGCGCCTCGTCGCCGAAAGCGTCTTCGCCCAGGGCGCGCAGGTTCAGACCGGCGGCGGGCGCCACTTCGGCAATGCGCGCGGTGCCCTCTGGCCGCCATGGCGCATAAGCAAACCACTGGATGCCGGAGTAATCGGCGCCGGCCAGCAGCGTGTCGACATAGGCCGTGAAATCGCGCCTGTCTGCTTGGTCGACCGACTGGTACAGGCCCTGCACGCCGCGCAGCATCTGCTCGTAGCTGGCCATGCGCTGTTCGATGCGGCCGGCGGTCTGGCGCACGCTGAGGTCGAAGTCCGCTCGCAATGCCTGCTGGGCGCCGCGCTGCTCGTGGCGCCACAGCCCGGCCGTGATGGCCAGCGACACCGCGCCAACGGCCAACGGCAGCAGGACGGGCAAGACACGACGAACTCGCATGCCGCGCTCAGAACTGCGTCATGGCACGGGCCAGATCGCGGGTGAAGTATTTTTCGAAGATGCGCTGCACCGTGCCATCGGCGCGCATGGCGTCGATCAGGGCGCGCCAGGCCTGTTGTTGGGCGGCGCTGAGCGCCTTCTTCGACATGATCAGCCCGTGCGGCACCGAGGGGTCGTCGAACTCCATGATCGTGGTCTGCTCACGCACCTTGCCGCTCTCGATCGCCGGGTAGTCGAAGGGCTCGATGACCATCGCCTGCACCTGGTTGCCGAGCAGGATCTGGTAGAGCGGATCGAGGCTGGTCGAGTAGCTGACGCGGTGCTCGGCCTCCAGCGTGTCGACCAGCCTGTTGGCATTCGGGCTGTAGCGGAAGCTGCGGATCACGCCCAGCTTCAGCGCCGGGTTGCGCTCGAAGTCGGCCAGGCGCTGCACGCCGGCGTCCTTGCGCACCAGCAGGTAGTACTTGTTCGAGAAATACCAGCCGAACGCGGCAAAGCGCTCGCGCGCCTCATTGGTGATGCCGGACAGGCTGAAATCCAGCGCGCCGGACTCGATCAGCTGCCAGATGCGGGCCCGCGGCATCACCGTGACGGCGACCTTGCAGCCGCTGCGGCGGATCAGCTCGTCCGAGATGTCCTTGTCGATGCCCTCGCCGGTCTGGGCCGAATAGAGCAGGCCGTGTTCGTGCAACGCCAGGCTGAACGGTCGGTCGCAATCGGGCTTGTCGGCCGCCCGCACCGCGGGGTGGCTGAGCAGGGCCAAAGCAAAGACCAACGACACGGCGGCGCTGCGCATGTTTCCCCTCCGGACGAGCGCCCGCAGAGCTTATCCCACCCGGGCCCGCCGTGCCCGTGATGGAGTGCGCCGGGGGGCTATTTCCCGGTGCCTGTCAGGCCCACCGCCTGCGGGCTGTCAAGTGCCGTGTCGATCACCAGCAGCCTGGACGTGCGCTTGCCCACCGCCAGCGGGTGGAACTGCAGGTCCAGCGTGCACGAGGCCGCTGCTGCCAGGCTGCTGCCGCAGGTGCTGGCGCTGACGAGGAAGTCGCCCGCCTGGCCGCCAGACACCACCGCGTCGTGCAGCGCCAGGGTCTTGTTGCCACCGTTGGTGAGGGTCACCGTCTGCGGCGGGCTGGTGCCGCCGACCGCCAGCTTGGCAAAGGTCAGCGACGCCGGGCTGACAGCCGCCAGCGGTTGCGCGCTCGCGCTGCGCACCGGCAGCTCGGCGATGGCATAGGCCGAGCAACTCCAGTTGCCCGCCGGCAGGTTGTCGATGAACAAGGCCGTGGTGCCCGCTGTCGCGGTGTCGGCCGGCTTGATGGCCAGTTTCAGCTGCGTCGCGGTGGCGCTCTTCGGCGCCCGGTACAGCCCGTTGACGAAAGCCCGCGTGCYGGCCGTGAAACCCTGGCCGGTGATCGCCAGTGTGAACTTCGGCTGGCCCGCCACCCGGCTCGCTGGCGCCAGTTTGGCCACCGAGATTGGCACGCCGGTGGTGTTGTAGTCGGCAACGACGATGTGCTCGTCATTCATCGTCAGCGGCGTCGGGCTTTGCGTGCCGGCGCCGGCGAGGTCGCGCTGCCAGCCGGTGAACGTCCAGCCGGCCACTGTCGACTGGCTGACGCTGACGTTGGCGCCCGCGGCATAGAAACCATCGCCCGACGGCGGGCTGACGGTCACGCTGCCGGCGCAAGGCTGCTGGGCCCAGCCCCAGACGTTGTACTCGGCGCCGAAACTGGCGCTGACGCTGCTGCTGCCGGCCGGCACGGTGATGTTGTGCGCCGCCGCGCCAGCGTCGCTCCAACCCGCCCACGGGTAGCGGATCGACCAGCTCCAGGGTTGCTGCGGTGCGCCGCCGACATCGACCTGGTGGATGGTGCCGGCGCCCCAGCCGCTGTCGTAGTACGGCGAGAAGTTGACCGGCCCGACCCAGAAGCCGCCGTCGACCCACAGCCAGCGGCCGGCCGGCTGGGTGCCGATCGTCGTCACCTGCTGCGGCGTGAAGTAGGCCAGCACCCAGTCCGGCGAGCGGGTGGTCTTGGGGTTCTGGCTGACGCCGCCTTCGGAGGTGTAGAGCCGGTACAGGCTGTAGCCGGCCTGCGCGTTGGCCTGCACCTGCACCGGCTGGCGCTTGACGTAATAGACGCCGGCCAGTGGCGGATAGGCCTGTGCCACCGGCGTGGCGACGACGCTGCCGGAGCTGTCGGGCCAGACGAAGGGCTCGTACTTCAGCAACTCGACGAAGCTGGCCTGGTAGACGGTGACCGCCGGCTTGTTGACGGGTGAGCCCGTCAGGCCATTGCCGCGGCCGATGGTGATGCTGTGGCTGGCGGCGCGGTTGTCGTTCCAGCGGCCGTAGATGTAGTTGCGGCTGTTCAGCGTCTGCGGGCCGGCTGGCACGTTCAGCGTGTGGATCGAGTCGAGGGCCGGCGAGAAGGTGTAGGGCGTCGTGCGCGCGACACCGTCGACGATGACCTGCAGCCCGGGCGGGTTGCTGGTCACCGTGACGGCGCTCGGCGCGTGCTGGTACAGGCGCAGGATCGCGTCGATGTCGCCGGCCGAGTAGTCGCCCAGTTCGGCGATCGACATGCCTGGCGGGATCGACTCCAGCGTCGGCTCGCCGTCTTTCGTGAAGGTGAACGCGCCGTAGTGCATCAGCGAAGCGATGTCGTACAGCCCGAGCGACTGCCCGCCGCCGATCAGCGGCACCACGTCGAGGTTGGGCGCTGCCGAGCCGATCACGTGCTGCAGGCTCAAGCTCAGGTGCGCCTCGCGCTCGGCCCGCGAATGCTCGTGCCACAGCCCGGTCGCATGGCCCATCTCGTGCAGCAAGGTCGGCAGGTTGCAGTCGATCGAGCCGCCGATCACCTGCCGGCCACCGGCGCGGCCGAGCGCCGAGAAGCCGCCGCCCGAGTGGTCGTTCGGGTCGAGCTCGAAGTCGACATAGTCGGCTTCGGTGGTGCGTGCCACCCACTGGATCACGCCGGTGAATTCGGTGTTGTAGCGGGCGATCGCGTTCGGCAGCTCGGCGTTGCCCTGCGTCACCGCATAAGAAATCTGGACCACACCGCCGACCAGCGGCCACAGCCCGATGCTGTTGGCCAGCCCCAGGCCTTCGGGTTCGATCTCGTCCGGCGGCACCGGTGGGCCAACACTGATGTCGCCCTCGACGATGCGTTGGCCCTGGCGCAGCTGCCACGGACGCACGACGCCGCGCCAGTTGAGCGTGCCTTGGGGCGCCAGGTACGGCGCATGCGTGGCCTGCGTCCGGCGCCACTGCGCCGCGGCACTGCGGGCGCCGCCTTGGGGTTGGGGGGCCAAGGAACTCCGGTCGACCCGCTCGACCGTCGCGACGCCGCTGGTCGCGATCGCCGGCAACCACCACAGCAACGCCAGCGCCACGCCGCGTGCAGTCGTCATGCCGGGGCCTGAGGTCACCCGTGTCGTGTTCATCGCCAAGCCCTCCAGAGGCTGGCACCAGAATACGCGCCGCCCGGTGGCCCCACCAGCGGGTTGTCACCCCAAGGTCACCCCGGCGCTCCCTGGGCGTAAAGTGCCATCGATGCTGCGCTTCGCCGCCAACCTGACGCTGCTGTACCCGGACCTCGGCTTTGTCGAGCGCATCGCGGCGGCCGCGCGCGACGGCTTCGACGGCCTCGAATGTCAGTTTCCCTACGAGTGGCCGGCGGCCGAGCTGGCGGCGCGCGCCACCGAAGCCGGCCTGCCCTGGCTGCTGATCAATACCCCCGCCGGCGACTGGGCCCGCGGCGAACGCGGCCTGGCCGCCCTGCCCGGCCGCGAAGCCGAATTCCGCCGCGGCGTCGACACCGCGCTGGCCTATGCCGACGCGCTGGGCTGCCGCCGGTTGCACACGCTGGCCGGCGTCGTGCCCAGCGGCGTCGAACGCGAACGCTGCTTCGCCACCTATGCCGAGAACCTGGCCTGGGCGGCGAGGCAGGCGGCCGACGCCGGCTGCGAAATCCTGATCGAGCCGCTGAACCCCCGCGACGTGCCCGGCTACCTGCTCAGCACCCAGGCCGCTGCGCACCGCTGGGTCCAGGTGATCGCAGCCCCGAACCTGAAGGTGCAGATGGACCTGTACCACTGCCAGGTCAGCGAGGGCGACCTGGCGACCAAACTGCACCAGTACCTGCCCACCGGCCGCGTCGGCCACCTGCAGATCGCTGGCGTGCCCGACCGCCACGAGCCCGACGACGGTGAATTGAACGCGCCGTTCCTGTTCGCGCTGATCGACCAGCTGGCCACCGAACACGACCGCGGCCCCTGCTGGATCGGCGCCGAGTACAACCCGCGGCGCGGTGCACTGCCGGGCGGCACGTCCGAAGGCCTCGYGTGGCTGGCAGCGGCGAAGCGGCCGCGCGTCGTCGGCTGATCAATCCGCCACGCTCGCCATTCATGCCCTGGACCTTTGCGCACCCGGCCGCCGTGCTGCCACTGCGGCGCTGGTGTCCGCACCACCTGTCTTTCGCCGGTCTCGTGGTCGGCAGTTGCATGCCTGACCTCGGCTATCACCTGCATCAGTTCGACCTCGCCAGCCACGCGCACACGCTGGTCGGATTGTTCGTGCTCTGCCTGCCCGCGGGCCTGCTGCTGGCGCTGTTGCTGCGGCGTTTCGGCGCCATGCTGATCGCCCCGCTGCCGCGGCGTCACCGGGAGGCCCTCTCGCCGATGACGACCAGCACCGCACCCCGCGGCGTGCAAGCCTGGATGGCGCTGGCCGTTTCAGTGCTGCTTGGTTCGCTGACCCATATCGTGTGGGATTCGTTCACGCACGCCAGCGGCTTTGTCGTCCAGCATTCGTCGCTGCTGCAACAGCAGGTGCTGGCATTGGGCTCGCGAGACTTGCGTGCCTTCCATCTGCTGCAGCACGCGAGCAGCTTGTTCGGCGTCAGCGCGCTGATGCTGGGCTATTGGCGCTGGCTGCGCCGAACGCCAACACCCGCCAAGGCGGCTGTCGACATCCCTCGCTATTTGCTGCTGGCCGCGCTGCTCACCGCCTCATTGGCGGGCGCGGTGCCGACGGCGCTGGGGGCCGCTTCGCGCAACGGACAACTCGACGTGTCGGCCGGCGCCGTTCGGCTGGCAATCGACGGCGGCACCCTGTTCATGGGCTTGTACTTACTGGCCGCGGTGTGGTTGACTCGCCGGCGTTCACCGCTCACCCCATCCACCGACACATGACGCCAACCGGAAATCGCTCGACCCTGCTCAAACGTGCCCTGACGATCGCGCTGCTGGCGCTGGCGCATCTCGCGGCCAGTGCCATCGGCACGATGGCGAAGCTGCATGTCGCGATCCAGATCTTCGAAACCGGTCTGCCGCCTTCGTTCACCGAGTTGCTGCTCGACCGGACGCTGAAGCTGCTGTACTTTCCGCTGGTGTCGGTGGCACGACTGGCGCCCAGTGGCACGTTTCCCGGCCTCGTCGGCTGGCTGCCTTTTGCGCTGAACAGCCTGCTGTGGGGCTGTGCCATCGTCTGGGCCGGACAATGGTGGCGGCAGAGCCAAGCCACCCCCGCCCTGGCGCCCTTGCCGCCCGACGCCCACGCATGAACCGCCACCTGATCTCTTGCCTGCTCACGCCGGCCGCTGCCTTCTTCGCGGTGCTGAGCCTCAACGCCACCGCCCAGGTCTCACCCGGCCCGAATGTCGGCACGCGCGAGCAATACCGTGCCTGCCTCGACGAAGAAGAAGCGTTGAGAGCGCAGCGCGCCGCCTTGCTGAAGAACAGCACCGCGCACAACGCCGAGCTGAAGCGGCTGCAAAGCGAGATCGATGCGCTGGTGGCGACACAGGACCAGGTGATGGCCGAGGGCGGCGAAGCCATCAAAGCGTTCAATACCAAGCTCGAGGCGCTCAACGCCCGTGCCCAAGTGATCAATCGGCGCGGCGACGACTACGACCGCGAGCAGGCCGACCACAACGCCCGCGCCAAGGAATTGAATGCGCGCTGCGCGGGCCTGCCCACCAGCTTCAAGGACCGCGACGCGGTGTTCACCGAACGCGCCGCAGCGCGCGCGAAAGCCAAGCAGGCACCACGCGCAATCGACCTGAACCAGACCAAGCCCGACTAATCGCCTCCAGAGCCGGGCAGCGCCCAGCCCGCCCCCGGGGGTCGAAGCAAAGTGGCCAAGCCACATTTGCTTCAACGCTGGCGCCCCCTGGCCTCTCGACAACCTGCGCCATACTGCGCATGTCGAGGGTTAGTGAAGTACTGAATGCAAGCTTTGCTGCTGGCGCTGATTCGCTTCTACAAACGTTTCATTTCGCCACACAAGGGCTACGGCTGCGCCTACCGGGTCTACACCGGCCACGCCAGCTGTTCGACCCTCGGCTACCGCGCGATCCGCCGCCACGGCGCGTGGATCGGGCTGGGGCTGTTGAAGAAACGCTGCCGGCTGTGCGGCGTCGCGCAGCGGCGTTATGCGCCGGTCCCCCGGCCACTGGCCGCGCAACGCGGCGACTGTGATCCAGGCTGCGACGGCGACGGCTGCGACCTGCCCGGCTGCGATCTGCCCAGCACCAAGGACCTCGATTGCTGCGACCTTTTCGACTGTTGCGACCTGCCCGAACGCAAGAAACGCGAGCGCAAGCAACGCGACAAGAACGCCCGCATCCCACCGAAGCGCCCGCCCCTGCCCGCCGACTGGCCGAACGATACGAACCGCTGACCGGCCCACAGTAGGTTCACGGCAGCAGCCACGCAGAAGCCCTACGCCGGCGCACCGGTCATCGTTCGCGCCAAATTGGGGGGTGGGTGCACGCCCCCATTGAAAGCGGGCGCGGCGCACCCAGTTTCCGAGTTCCGCCCCGGGTGGGCGTTGCCAAAGGACCGGCGTGCCGTTCTCGCTCGATGCCCTGTCGCTGCTGCTGGGTGGCCTCGCGTTCGCCGCGCTGCTGCTGGCCGGCCTGTGGGGGCCACGCGCCTGGCGGGCCTGGCGCCGCCGCCGCGTCTGGCAGCAGCCCTTTCCGGCCGCCTGGCGCAGCATCCTGCGCCGCCGCATGCCAATGCTGCGCCGGCTGCCAGTCGATCTGCAGCTGCAGTTGAAACGACACATGCAGGTCTTCCTGGCCGAAAAACCCTTCATCGGCTGCAACGGACTTGTCGTGACCGAGGAGATGCGGGTGCTGGTCGCGGCCCAGGCCTGTCTGCTGATCCTGAACCGGCCGAGCGAATACTTCCCAAACCTGAGCCAGGTGCTGCTGTACCCGTCGGCCTACTGGGTCGACAAGCGCGAAGGCGACGGCAGCGGTGTGCAGCACGAGCGGCGCGAGGCCCGCAGCGGTGAATCGTGGGTCCGGGGCCAGGTGATCCTGTCATGGCCCGACGTGCTGGCCGGCGCGGCCGATCCGACCGATGGCCAGAACCTGGTGATCCACGAGTTTGCGCACCAGCTGGACCAGGAACGCGGCCGCGCGACCGGTGCGCCGTTTCTCGGCCACCGCAGCCGCTATGCGCGCTGGGCCGCGGTGATGAGCAACGAGTTCCACCGCCTGCGCCAGCAATTGGCGCGGGGCGAAGAAACACTGCTGTCGCCCTACGCCGCCACCGAGCCGGCCGAGTTCTTCGCCGTCGCGTCCGAGGTCTTCTTCGAGCAACCACGCGAGATGGCCGAGCGCCACGCCGCGCTGTACGGCGAGCTGGCGCGCTACTACGCTGTCGACCCGCTGGCCTGGGCCTAAAGCCTCCGTCACGCCAAGGCTTCGCGCGCTGGGTTACGCTCTAGCCCGGCCGCGGGGACGACCCTGCTGACGCCTACCTTCCATCCCGGGGACGACCCCGACCACTTTGGAGTCAGGCATGTCCCGCGCCCTGCGCCTTTGGCCGCTGCTCACCGGCACCCACCGCTATGAAAAACTGGTCTCGACCCGCGATCGAGGCCACGGTCTCTACATCCACGCGCCGATCCTCGCCTACCTGATCGAGACGCCGAACGGCCGCATCCTCTACGACGTCGGCTGCAACTACGCGAAGATCGCGACGCCCGAATTGCGCGCGAAATACTTCGACCCGATGCGCCCGTTGTTCGACCCGCCGGAGATGTCGGACGAGCAGCGCATTCCGCGCTACCTGGCCCGACTAGGGTTGACGCACCGCGACATCGACCTCGTCTTCCTCGGCCACCTGCACTTCGACCACGCCGGCGGCTTGTGTGACCTGCCGGGTTGCGAGGTGCATGTGCAGCGCGATGAGCTGACCGCCGCCCAGTCACGTGAGGACGACGGTGTGCTCGACGACGAGATCGCGCAGTCCGCCAGCTGGCAGATCCGGCATGGCGAATACCAGGTCGCAACGGGCGTGCACGCGATCGCGACGCCCGGCCACACCGCCGGCCACATGTCGATGCTGATCGAGCTGCCCAAAGGCCGGCCGGTGATCCTGTGCGGCGACGCTGCGGACCTGCAGGAGAACCTGTCAGACGAGGTAGCGCCGGGCTATTGCTGGCAGGACAACGTCGCGCTGGCGCTGGCCAGCATCCGCAAGCTGAACGCGATGGCACAGGTCGAAAACGCCGAGCTGTGGCCCAACCACGACTTGGCGTTTTTCAACCGCCAAGCGCCGTTTCCGGCCTGGCGCGACTAGGCGCTCGCGGCTTGCGCGGCCGAGCTATCGGCCGCGCTTGGGAACAGCGTCGGCACCTGGCGGTCGCGCCAGCGCATCACCGGCTTCTCGACCAGGCGATACAGCACCCAGCCGGTGAACAGGCACGCCACGGTGACGAAGGCGATCAGCAGCGGCTGCGGCAAGGCATAGGCCGCCAGCGCCTTGGCCACGATCACCGCCACCGCCTTGTGCGTCAGGTAGACCGAGTACGACCACGCGGCCAGCGCCGCGGCGCCGGGCACCCGCCAATCGCGCAGCGGCGAGCCGGCAGACAACGCGGCCACCACCAGCGCAGCGTAGGCCCAGGCGACCAGCGAGTAGCCGGCGATCGACATGAAGGCGCCGTAGCCGTAGCCGTCGATGTAGTAGTGATGGGCCACCCCGTACCAGGCCAGCGCCGTCACGGCAACGGCGGCGAAGAACCAGGCCCGGCCATGGGCCGTGGCGCGGGCCCAGCTGGCCGGGTGCGCGTGGCGCCACAGCGCCACTGCCAGGCCGGGCAAGAACTCGTCGATGCGGGTCAGCGTCGCGTAGTAGACCGCCGGGTAGTAGCCCTCGGTGCCGACACCGCCCGCCGCGACCTCGCGGCCGAGCTGGTCCCACAGCGACGCGCGCCACGCCATCGCCGCCAGCGTCAGGCCGGCCATCAGGCCCCACAGCGTGCGCACCTTCAGGCCCCAGGCCGTGGCGGCGCGCAAGCCGACCCAGACCAGCAGCGGCAGCACGAGGTAGAACTGCTCTTCGATGCACAACGACCAGGCATGCGAGAAGGCCGTGCCGGGCTGCAGGTTCCAGTTCTGCGTGAAGCTCAGAAAGCGCCACAGCGGCGGCGGCGTCTTGCCGCCCATCACCGTCGGGAACAGGAAGTACAACGCCAGCACGACCCAGAACGCCGGCATCGTGCGCAGCAGCCGGCGGGCATAGAACGCCGGCAACGACAAGGTCTGCCCCTGCGCCAGGCCGGCGAAGACCTGGTGCCCGATCAGGTAGCCGCTGAGCACGAAGAACAGGTCGACCCCGGTCCAGCCGACATTGCCCACCCAGCCGAAGGTCGGTGCATGACTGACGAAGACCTGGTAGTGGTAGAAAAAGACCAAGGCGATCGCGAGGGCGCGCAGCGTGTCCAGCCCCGGCTGGCGTGCAGTCGGCGCGTTAGGCAGCGGGGCAAGAGTGGGCATGAAGGTCTCTCCGGTCGGGGCGGCAAAGTGCGGCATGCTAGACGTGCTCACCGGCGTAGCGGCCGGTGATGCGACCGAAACCGGTTTGAGGCCGCTGAAACCGGGGCGATGGGCTTGCCCGCAAGGCTCGGGTGCCGTCGACATCGACAAAGCGGTTCGCGATGCCTCATGCACGGCGCGACGGCGGCCGGATCGACAGCCCACTGACAACCCTGCGGGTTAGTATCTAGACACTGGGGCTTGGACGGAGGGTGCATGCACCATGACGTGGTGGTGATTGGTGGCGGCGCGGGCGGGCTGGAGTTGGCCGCACGGCTGGGACGCAGCCTGGGGCGGCGCGCAGGGCCCAGGCGGGTGCTGCTGGTCGACCGGTCGGTGTTCCACATCTGGAAGCCGACGCTGCACGAGGTGGCCGCCGGCACGC
>NZ_JBFUGE010000015.1:0-35089 GCF_056403075.1 Ideonella sp. P3_A4
CCTCAAGCAGCGGGCGCCATCGAGCGCCCGCTGCTGCATGGGCGGCATCGGCCGGATGCATCGTGCGGCGCGTACGTTCGGCAACACCTGTTTTCCGCAAAGGCGTTAGGCTGCGCTGGAACCAGTTCCATTCACAAGACCAGGAGATCCATCGTGAGGAGAGTCGTACGCAGCCTGTTCCTGTTCTTCGCCTTCCTGTGCACCTCCACGCTCGGCTTCGCGCAGGGCTGGAATCTGGTCTGGCAGGACGAGTTCGAAGGCAGCATCGGGCCGGATTGGGTGTTCGAGACCGGCAATGGCGGCTGGGGCAACAACGAGCTCGAGTACTACCGGCGCGAGAACGCGACTGTCGAGAACGGCGCGCTGGTCATCACCGCCAAGCGCGAGGATTTCGGCGGCTCGCGCTACACCTCGACGCGGATGAAAACTCAAGGGCGGAAGAGCTGGAAATACGGCCGCATCGAAGCGCGCATCTCGGTGCCGCTCGGCTCGGGCCTGTGGCCGGCGTTCTGGATGCTGGGCAGCAACATCGGTGATGTCGGCTGGCCCGCCTCGGGCGAGATCGACATCATGGAGCACATCAACTCCGAGTCGACCATCTACGGCACCCCGCACTGGGCCGCCGCCGACGGCAGCCATGCGTCCTACGGTGGCAGCACCAACACCACGCCGCAGAACTACCACGTCTACTCGGTCGAGTGGGATGCCAACGCGATCAAGTGGTTCGTCGACGGTGTGCAGTACCACGTGATGGACATCACCAACGGCACCGGCAGCACCGAAGAGTTCCACAAGGACTTCTTCATCCTGCTGAACATGGCCGTTGGCGGCAACTGGCCCGGCTTCAACATCGACGAATCCAAGCTGCCGGCCAGGATGCTGGTCGACTATGTGCGCGTCTACCAAAAGGGCGACGACACCGGCACCTACAACTCGTGGGCGCTGGACGGCACGGCCAAGGTTATCCGCCACCAGAACAGCCGCGGCCGGATCGACAAGGCCACCAGCGTGACGCCCTACCAGGACGGCAACTGGAAGCTGGTCACCGGCCTGGCGGGCGCAGGCGTGTCGTTCCAGTCGCAGAACTTCCCTGACCGCTACCTGCACCAGCGCAATGGCGAGCTGTGGCTCGACGCGAGTGACGGCACGCAGGCCTTCAAGGAGACGGCCACCTTCTACAAGCGCGCCGGGTTGTCCAACGCAGCGGCCAATTCGTTCGAAGCGTACAACCTGCCCGGCAGCTACATCCGCCAGAAAGACTCGCTGCTGTACGTGAAGAAGGCCGGCACCAACACCGCGAAGAAGGCCGCGACTTTCAAGGCCGGCGCGCCACTGCAAGGCGCGTTCTCGACCACCATCGAAGCCGAGTCTTACGCGGACATGTCCGGCATCCAGACCGAAACGTGCTCGGAAGGTGGCCAGGACGTCGGCTGGATCGACGCCAACGACTGGATCGTCTGGAACGTGACCCTGCCCAGCGCCGGCACCTACAAGGTCGAGTACCGCGTGGCGAGCCAGGCCGGCGGTGGCAAGTTGCAGCTCGAAAAGGCCGGCGGCTCGCCGGTCTACGGCACGCTCGATGTGCCCGGCAGCGGCGGCTGGCAGACCTGGACCACCGTCAGCCACAACGTCACGCTGCCGGCGGGCCAACAGCAGATCGCCGTCAAGGCATTGGCCGGCGGGTGGAACCTGAACTGGCTGAAGATCAGCCAGTGAGCTGAGGATTCGGGCCGGCGAAGGGCTGGCCGACAACGCGAAAACGGGCGCTTCGGCGCCCTTTTTCATGGCACACCCTTACGTGCTTTGCCTAGGTTGAAATCGCTTTCAGAAACGGCCGCCCAAAGCTACGATCAATCCGCGGCCGGGATTGAAAAACATGAGGGACACGTTGCGGTCATCTCGGTCGAGCTGCCCCGATGCAGGGCTTTTCGATCAGACAACACGTGGAGACAGTGATGAGGAGAGTCAGAGGTTTATTCCTGTTCCTGTTCACCCTGTTCAGCGCGCAGCTGGCATTCGCCCAGAGCTGGCAACTGGTGTGGCAGGACGAGTTCAACGGTTCGATCGGCCCGGACTGGGTGTTCGAGACCGGCAACGGCTCGGGCGGTTGGGGCAACAACGAACTCGAGTACTACCGGCGCGAGAACGCGACGATCGAGAACAACGCGCTGGTGATCACCGCCAAGCGGCAGGACTACGGCGGCTTTCGCTACACCTCGGCGCGCATGAAGACGCAAGGGCGCAAGAGCTGGAAGTACGGCCGCATGGAAGCGCGTATCGCCATGCCTTCGTCCTTGGGCACCTGGCCGGCTTTCTGGATGCTCGGCAGCAACATCACCCAGGTCGGCTGGCCGGCTTCCGGTGAGATCGACATCATGGAGCACGTCAACACCGAGGCCGACATCTATGGCACGGTGCACTGGCAAGCCGACAACGGCAGCTATGCCTCTTACGGCGGCCACACCAACGCCGGCGGCGTGACCGGATATCACGTCTACGCGATCGAGTGGGACGCCAACTTCATCCGCTGGTTCATCGATGGGCGCCAGTACCACGTCATCGACATCACCAACAACGCCGGCGGCACGGATGAGTTCCACCGCGACTTCTTCTTCCTGCTGAACCTGGCGGTGGGCGGCAACTGGCCCGGCTTCAACATCGACGAATCGAAGCTGCCCGCCAAGATGTACGTCGACTACGTGCGTGTCTACCAGAAGACCCAGGGCGGCTTCTCGACCACGATCCAGGCCGAAAGCTGGGCCAACATGATGGGCGTGGCGACCGAGGCCTGTTCCGAAGGCGGGCAGGACGTCGGCTGGATCGATGCGAATGACTGGATCGTCTGGGACGTCAACCTGCCGAGCTCGGGCGCCTACAAGGTCGAATACCGCGTGGCCAGCCTGAATGGCGGCGGCACGCTGCAGCTCGAACGCGCAGGAGGCACGCAGGTCTACGGCTCACTCGGCGTGCCCAAGACCAGCGGCTGGCAGAACTGGACGACGATCTCGCACAACGTGAACCTGCAGGCCGGCCAACAGCAGATCGCGATCAAGGCATTGGCGGGTGGCTGGAACATCAACTGGCTCAAGCTCACCAAGCTTTGAGCTTGGCTCAGGGCGGCGCAGCCGCCCCGAAAGAAAAAGCCGGACTCGAGATCCGGCTTTTTTGCTATTTCAGACTTTCGATCAGGTCGATGTACTCCTGCATCGCCTCGTCGCTGGTCTTGCCCTTCAACTCGTTCCAGGCGTCCCACTTGGCGCGGCCGACCATGTTGGTGAAGCCGGGGCGCTTGCCCTCCACGTCGCCGGTGGTGGCCTGCTTGTACAGTGAATAGATCTTCAGCAGGGTCATGTTGTCCGGCTTTTCGGGCAACTGTTTGCTCTCGGCGACAGCGGTCTCGAACTGGGCCTTCAGGTCTGCCATGGCGGTGCCTCCTGGGGTAAAGGTAAAGCAGAATTGACGGGCTGGGATGTTACCCAGCATCGTCGATACGACAAGCCGAATCCGTAGAGGGAGCCATCCATGTCCGCCAGCCCCGCCGTCACCACCGAGCGCATGTCGCGTGTCGACACCGCCTGGCTGCGCATGGACACCGAGGCCAACCTGATGATGATCGTCGGCGTCTGGCTGGTTGAGCCGACGCTGAGCCTGGCCGACCTGCGCGAGCGCGTCGAGGGCAGCCTGCTGAAGTACAACCGCTTCCGCCGGAAGGTGGTCGAAGACACGATGGGAGCGAGCTGGGTCGACGACGGCAGCTTCGACATCACCGACCACGTGGTGGCCGAAGACCTGCCCGTCGCTCCCGGCCAGTCCCCGGTCGAGGCCCTGAAGGCCCGCGTCGGCGTGCTGGCCGCAACGCCGCTGGACCCGTCTCGCCCGCTGTGGGAGCTGCGCCTGGTCGAAGACCTGGAGACCGGCCGCAGCGCGATCATCACCCGCATTCACCATTGCATCGGTGATGGCATCTCGCTGATCTCGGTGATGCTGTCGATCACCGACGGCGGCAAGCCACCGCCCGAGCGCAAGAAGCGCGACACCGAAGGCGACGACGCGGACGCCGAGTTCGACTGGTTCGCCGACGTGCTGCTCAAACCCGTCACCGAGCTGACGATCAAGGCCATCGGCATGTATGGCGATGGCGTCGCCAAGTCGGTCGAGCTGATGGCCAACCCGGTGCAGCCGCTGGCTGGCGGCATGGACGTGGCCCGTGCTGGCTACCAGCTGATCAGCGATGCCGCGGCGATGGCGCTGATGCCCGACGACTCGCCGACCCGCCTCAAAGGCAAGGCGACGCCGGGCAAGAAAGTGGCTTGGGGCGAGCCCCTGCCGCTGGAAGAGGTCAAGGCCGTCGGCCAGGCCTTCGGTGCCTCGATCAACGACATCCTGCTGACCTGCGTGGCCGGCGCGATCGGCGAGCACTTGCGCGCCCACGGCGAAGACCCGACCGGCAAGGAGATCCGCGCGATGGTACCGGTCAACCTGCGCCCGCTCGACCAGGCCTGGAAGCTGGGCAACCGCTTCGGCCTGGTGCCGCTGGTGCTGCCGGTGGGGGTCGACAACCCGGTCGATCGCCTGGGCGCCGTGCGGGCCCGCATGAACGAGCTGAAGGGCGGCTACCAGCCGGTGATGGCGTTTGCGCTGCTGGCGGTGGCCGGTCTGCTGATCAAGCCGATGCAGTCGGCGCTGCTGAACCTGTTCGCCAAGAAGGCCACCGCGGTGATGACCAACGTGCCCGGGCCGCGCGAGCCGCTGAAGTTCTGCGGCCGCACGATCAAGCAGACGATGTTCTGGGTGCCGGCCAGCGGCGACATCGGCGTGGGCGTCAGCATCTTGAGCTACGCCGGTGGGGTGCAGTTCGGCCTGATCACCGACGATGCGTTGTGCCCGGACCCGGACGACATCATTGCCCGCTTCCAACCCGAGTTCGACAAGCTGCTGTATTTGTCACTGATGCTGCCCTGGGGCGAGTAAGCTCGCTCCATTCACCACCCCTCACGGGCATCACGATGGACCCCGTCTCCGTGCTGATCGTGGAAGACGACGAGCGCTTTCGCGCCGCGTTTGCGTCGGTTGTCAGCGGCGCGCCGGACCTGCACCTCGTCGGCACCGCGTCCGACCTGCCGCAAGGCTTGCTGCTGCTGCGTGAGTTGAAGCCCAATGTCTTGCTGGTCGACCTGGGCCTGCCCAGCGGCAGCGGTATTGAGCTGATCCGTTATGCGCACAACCACCTGCCGCAGACCGATGTGATGGTGGTCACGGTGTTCGGCGACGAGCCGCACGTGATGGCCTCGCTCGAGGCCGGCGCCACCGGCTACCTGCTGAAAGACGCCCACCCGGCCGACTTGGCCGAGCAGATCCGCACGCTGCATGCCGGCGGCAGCCCGATCAGCCCGGTCATCGCCCGCCGGCTGCTGCAGCGCCTGGCCCCCGACCCGGCGCCGGCCCTCGACGGCGACGCGTTGCTGTCGCCACAGGAGCGCCAGGTGCTGACCTATTCGGCCAAGGGCTTCAGCTTCGAAGAGATCGCCCGCATGCTGGGCGTGTCGCGCCACACGGTGATGACCTACGTCAAGCGCAGCTACCGCAAGCTGCAGGTGCACTCGAAGACCGAGGCCATCTACGAGGCCCGCAAGCTCGGGCTGGTGCGTGACTGAACTGGGCTTCGACGGCCCGCCGGACCCGGCGGCCGGCGGGCGCGCAGAGCACAGCCGCAGCTGGCGCATGTGGGTGTCGTGGACGCTCGCGTTGCTGGCCGTTCTTGCCGCCGGCCTGGGGTTGCTGGCGCGCTCCAGCCTGCCGGTGAACGACGCCGCCGATCGCCACTTCCACCAGGCCTTGCTGCACTCGCGCCCCTTTGCGGCCAACCAGATGCGCGTCGACGGGCGCCCACGGCCGCAGATCGAGGCGCCTGATCCGAGCGATGCGGCCGCCTGGCGCAGCGTGACACTGCCGCTGCACGAGGCGCGCCGGCCCGACCTGCCGGCGCAGGCCCAGCCGCGCCCACTGCGCGTCTGGTGGTACCGGGTCGACTATGTCGTGCCGCCGGGTGTCGAAGGGGCGCTGGCGCTGTACGTGCCGCGCATCACCGGCGGCGCGGTGCAAGTCATCCAGTACGAGCAAGACCATTGGCGGCTGGCTTGGGACGGCTCGGACCGCTGGCGCGAGCAGTGGAACCGGCCAGTCTTCGTCGACCTCGGCGCTGCCCCAACGGCCGGCAGCACCTTGCACCTGGCGATCGGGCTGGTGCGTTACGACACCGGCCAGCACCGCATGTCGCGCATCGATGTCGGCCCACGCGAGACGCTGGCCGCACGCGACAGCTGGCGCCGCGCGCTGCAGCTGACGGCGCCCGAAGTCGGTTCACTGACCTTCCTGGCGCTGGGCTTGTTCGCGCTGGTGTACTGGCTGCGCCGCCGGCGCGGCCAAGCCTACCTGCTGTTCTTCTTCAGCTCGGTGGTGTGGACGCTGCGCAGCCTGCACTACTTCATCGACATGCCGGCCGACAAGGTCGCCTACACCTGGTTCTGGTGGGCCACCAATGCCTCCTTGTCGTGGGTCATGATCCTGATCTACCTGTTCGCCTTCCGCTTCGATTCGCGCCGCTACCCGCGGGTCGAGCGGGCGCTGGTGGTGTTCGTCGTCGCGATGTCGCTGCTGACGATGCCTTTCGAATGGTCGCCGTTGTCGTCGCTGGTGCAGCAGCACCTGGTCAACGCGATCGTCGCGTTCATGGTGACCACCTGGCTGACGATCGTCGCCTGGCGTGGCGGGCGGATCGAGTTTCGCGTCATCGTTGTCACGCTGTGGTTGTCCGAGGTGCTGGGCGCCCACGACCTGCTGCTGATCGCCGGTCAGGTGTCGATCGAGTCGGTCTACCTGCTGCCGTTCGCCACCATCCTGGTGCTGCTGTCGTTCCTGTTTGCGGTGCAGACGCGTTACGCCGCCGCGATCGACCAGGCCGAACGGGTCAACGCCGGGCTGGAGGCTCGGCTCGAAGTGCGCGACGCCGAGCTACGTGCCAACCACGAGCGGCTGCGCCTGATCGAGCGCGAGCAGGCGCTGCTGATCGAACGCCAGCGGCTGATGCGCGACATGCACGACGGCCTGGGCTCGACGCTGATGTCGACGCTGGTGCTGGCCGAGCAGGGCAACCTGGAGCAGAGCGCGGTCGCCGCGCTGCTGCGCGAATGCGTCGACGACCTGCGGCTGGTGATCGATTCGCTGGAGCCGATCGAGCACGACTTGGTCACGCTGCTGGCCTCGCTGCGGCACCGGCTCGGCCGGCGTCTGGAAGGGGCCGGCTTGCACATGAAGTGGGAGGTCGTCGACCTGCCGCCACTGCATTGGCTGAATCCGCCGGATGCGCTGCAGGTGCTGCGCATCGTGCAAGAGGTGCTGACCAATGTCCTGAAGCACGCTGCCGCGCGCACGGTGCGCGTCGCCACGCGCCTGGCCGGCGAGGACCAGGTGCAGGTGCTGGTCGAAGACGATGGCTGCGGCTTCGACATCGCGCTGGTCGAGCAGGGCCGGGGCCTGCGCCACCTGGTGCAGCGCGCGGCCCGCCTGGGCGGGCGCCTGAGCATCGACAGCGTCGCCGGGCGTGGCACGCGGGTGACGCTTGACCTTCCTTTACAGCGGGGAACCCGGCCCTGACGGACAATCGAGGGCCCCGCTCCAGAACCTGCATGAGACGGGACACTTGCCTGCCCATGCTGAAGCAACGCACCCTCAAATCCCTGACCCGCGCCGTTGGCGTGGGGCTGCACAGCGGCCAGAAGGTCGAGATGACGCTGCGCCCGGCGGCGCCGAACACCGGCATCGTCTTTCGCCGCGTCGACCTGCCGACGCCGGTCGACATCCCGGTGCGCTTCGACTCGGTCAGCGAAACCCGCATGGCCTCGACCATCTCGCCCGGCGGCGAGCCCGGCGGGCCCAAGGTGCAGACGATCGAGCACCTGATGTCGGCCTGTGCCGGCCTGGGGCTGGACAACCTGTACGTCGACATCACCGCCGACGAGGTGCCGATCCTCGACGGCTCGTCGGCCAGCTTCGTGTTCCTGCTGCAAAGCGCCGGCATCGAGCTGCAGAACGCGCCCAAGCGTTTCCTCAAGGTCAAGAAGACCGTCGAGGTGCGCGAAGGCGAGGGCGCCAAATTACTGTGGGCCAAGCTCGAGCCGTACCACGGCTTCAAGCTGAGCTTCCAGATCGACTTCAACCACCCGGCCGTCGATGCGACCGGCCAGGAGGTCACCTTCGACATGGGTTCGGGCCGCTACAAGCAAGAGATCGCCCGTGCCCGCACCTTCGGCTTCACGAAGGACGTCGAGGCGATGCGCTCGCGCGGCCTGACGCTGGGCGGCAGCATGGACAACGCGATCGTCATCGACGACTACCGCGTGCTCAACAGCGACGGCCTGCGATACGACGACGAGATCGCCAAGCACAAGATCCTCGACGCGATCGGCGACCTCTACATCGCCGGGGCGCCACTGCTGGCGGCCTACACCTCGTTCCGTGGCGGCCACGCGCTGAACAACAAGCTGCTGCGCAAGCTGCTGGCCGACGCCAGTGCCTACGAATACGTCACCTTTGAGGACGAGGACCGCGCGCCCGCGGGGTTTGCGGAGCTCGCTCCCGCGTGGTGAGCCACGCTTGGGGTGTGGCCTGGGCTTCGACAGGCTCAGCACGAACGGTGGACCGCCGGCGCTGCCCTGCCGCCTCTGCCCGTTCGCCCTGAGCTTGTCGAAGGGCCCGCGCTGCGTCGACCGAAGGCGGCGCCGCGCTAAGCTCACCGCATGATGATCTTCCGGTTGTTGTTCGGCCTGCTGCTGCTGGCCGGTCTTCTGTGCCTCGCCACCTACATCGCCACACGTGACCCCATCTGGCGCCGGCGGGGCCTGGTGATCGTCAAGTGGACGGTGTTGGCTGGGATCGGGGCGCTGGCGGTGCTGGTGCTGGAGCGGCTGACGCTGCTGCTGTAGCCTGAGGCAGCGCGGCGCGCAGCCCGCCGACATAGGTGCGCACTGCGGCCTCGCCGCAGGCCACCAGGTCGAAGCCGCCGGGCCGCAGCGTCCAGTGGTGCATCAGCCCGTCGACCAGTGCAAACAGCCCCAAAGCGACGGCCTTGATCGACAGCCCGGGTCGCAGCCATCCGAGCGCTTCGGCGCGCTGCAGCGCATCGGCCAGTTGCTGCTGGAACTCGCCGGTGCCTTCTAGGTAGCGCTCCTGCACCGGGGCCAGTTCGGCGGTGTATTCGGTCTGGTGCATCGCGATGCGAAAGACGCGCTGCACCTGCTCGCTCTCGGCCAGGACGCGAAGCGGTGCCACGGCCATTTCATATAGCTGCGCCAGCGGATCGTTGCCGGCCACTGCCAGCGCGCGTTCCGCCGCGCCCTCGCAGGGCAGGAAGGCGCGCTCCATCATCGCGTTGAACAGCTCGGCCTTGTCCTGGAAGTGCCAGTAGATCGCCCCGCGTGTCACGCCGGCCGCGGCGGCCACGTCTTGCAGGCGGGTGTGGGCCACGCCGCGGGCCAGGAACTCGGCTTCGGCGGCATCGAGGATCTGGTGGCGGGTGGCCAGTGCATCGGCCTTGGTACGGCGAACCATGGTGGTTAAGGGAAAGGCCCTAGGCAAGCGAGGAAATTGATTGCCTAGGCATATTTCGCGGTCGGCGCAGGCTGTCGGATCAGATTGTCGCGGGAATGCGGTGCCGGAGTATCAACATACATTCGTGATTGTATGTATACTGCGCCGCCCTTTCCCAGGTAGTTGCCCGCAGCCGTCGCGCGCGAGCAATCCGGGTGCCGGTGCTGCGCACGTCGTTGCACCCGCCCGCTGTCGAACCCGGCGCCCCCCGATCGTCGCCCCAAGAACTGTCGCCAAAGGCCTGCTTCGAGGCCTGATGCCCCAAGGAATCACATGGACGTAGCCAAGCCCGTTGCTCACCCCGCCACCTTCCGGCGCCTGCCTGCCGTGCCGGCGCTGGCCTTGTCGGCGACCGTGGCCGCGTTCCTGGTCGCCTGCGGCAATGCCGGCGGGCAAGGGGGCCCAGGCGGCGGCCAGATGCCGCCGACGCAGGTGGGCGTCGTCACCGTGCAACCGGCCGGCGTGACCATAGCGACCGAATTGCCGGGCCGGCTCGAAGCCTGGCGCACCGCGCAGGTTCGCGCGCGGGTCACTGGTGTGGTCAAGCAGCGCCTGTTCGAAGAGGGCAGCGTGGTCAAGCAAGGCCAGAGCCTGTTCCACATCGATGACTCGGCTTACCGCGCCGCGCTGGACAGCGCCCTGGCCACCCAGGCCAAGGCCGAAGCCGGTCTGGCGCAGGCCAGCGCGCTGCTGGAGCGCAACCGCCCGCTGGCCGAGGCCCGGGCCATCAGCCAGCAGGACTGGGTCGCCACGCAGGCGGCGCACAAGCAGGCACAGGCCGACACCGCTGCCGCCAAGGCCGCGGTCACGCAAGCGCGGCTGAACGTCGACTACGCCGCGGTGCAGGCGCCGATCGCCGGCCGCATCGGCCGCGCGCTGGTCACCGAGGGCGCGCTGGTCAGCCAGGCCGAGGCCACGCTGCTGGCCACGATCCAGCAGACCGACAAGCTCTACGTCAACATCACCCAGTCGGCGACCGAGGCGCTGCGGCTCAAGCGTGCCTTCGAGTCCGGCAAGCTGCAGTCGGCCAAGACCGCGCAGGCGCATCTGGTGATGGACGACGGCAGCGAATATGCGCTGCCCGCCAAACTGCTGTTTGCCGACCTGACCGTCGACCCGACCAGCGGCCAGGTGACGTTGCGGGCCGAGGTGCCTAACCCCAAGGGTGAGCTGCTGCCCGGCCTGTACGTGAAGGTCAAGGTCGACCAGGCGCAGAGCAGCGGCGCCATGCTGCTGCCGCAGCAGGCCGTCACGCGTGGCGCCGGTGGCGACACGGTGATGGTCGTCGGTGCCGACCACCAGGTCTCGCCGCGCACGGTCCAGCTCGGTGGTACGCAGGGTGCGCAATGGGTGGTGCTCGGCGGCCTGAAGGCTGGTGAGCAGGTGGTGGTCGACGGCTTCCAGAAGATCCGGCCGAAGGCGCCGGTGGCGCCGGTGCCTTGGACGCCGCAAGGCGCCGCTTCGGGCGCCGCGGCTGCACCGGCCTCTGCCCCCGCCCCCGCTTCGGCGGCCAGCCGCTGATGCCGAGGTAAGCCGCCCATGAATTCCCGTTTCTTCATCGATCGGCCCATCTTTGCCTGGGTCATCGCGCTGTTCATCGTCGTCATCGGTGCGGCGGCGATCACGCGGCTGCCGGTCGCGCAGTACCCCAGCGTCGCGCCGCCGGCCATCGTCATCACCACCGCCTACCCCGGTGCCTCGGCCAAGGTGCTGGAGGACTCGGTGCTGTCGATCATCGAGCAGGAGCTCAACGGCGCACCGAGCCTGATCTACATGGAGTCGAGCGCCGACGCCACCGGTGTCGGCACCATCACCGCCACCTTCGAGCCCGGCACCGATGTCTCGATCGCGCAGATCGAGGTGCAGAACCGGCTCTCGCGTGCATCGCCGCGGCTGCCCTCGGCCGTGGTGCAGCAGGGCGTGCGCATCGACAAGGCTCGTGCGAACTTCCTGCTGTTCGTGATGGTCAGCTCGACCAACCCTGCGCACGACCCGGTGGCGCTGGGCGACTACTCGGCCCGCAACCTCGTGCCCGAGCTGCTGCGCGTGCCCGGCGTCGGCCAGGCCATCCTGTTCGGCACCGAGCGCGCGATGCGGATCTGGGTCGACCCGGCCAAGCTGGTCGGCTATGGCCTGTCGACGGGCGATGTCAATGCCGCGATCCGCGCGCAGAACCTGCAGGTCTCGGCCGGCACGATCGGCGGCCTGCCGGCGGCCGTCGGCCAGACGATGTACGCGACGATCACCGTCAACGGCCAGCTCAACAGCATCGAGCAGTTCGGCAACATCATCGTGCGCAGCAACACCGACGGCTCGACGGTGCGGCTGAAAGACGTCGCCCGCATCGAGCTCGGCGGCCAGGCCTACACGAGCTCGGCGCGCCTGAATGGCGTGACCGCCAACGGTATCGGCGTGCAGTTGGCACCCACCGGCAACGCGCTGGCCACGGCCACCGCGATCAAGAAGCGCATGGCCGAGCTGCAGGCCTACATGCCCGAAGGCATGAGCTACGACATCCCGTACGACAGCTCGAAGTTCGTCCGCATCTCGATCGAAGAAGTGGTCAAGACGCTGGTCGAGGCGATCGCGCTGGTGTTCGTCGTGATGCTGGTGTTCCTGCAGAACATCCGCTACACGCTGATCCCGACCATCGTCGTGCCGGTCGCACTGACAGGCACCTTCGCGGTGATGCTGGCGATGGGTTTCTCGATCAACGTGCTGACGCTGTTCGGCATGGTGCTGGCGATCGGTATCCTGGTCGACGATGCGATCGTCGTGGTCGAGAACGTCGAGCGCCTGATGGCCGAAGAAGGCCTGAGCCCACGCGACGCAACGATCAAGGCGATGGGCCAGATCACCGGCGCGATCATCGGCATCACCGTGGTGCTGGTGTCGGTGTTCGTGCCGATGGCCTTCTTCAGCGGCTCGGTCGGCAACATCTACCGCCAGTTCTCGCTGGCCATGGTGTCGTCGATGCTGCTGTCGGCCTTCATGGCGCTGTCGCTGACGCCGGCGCTTTGCGCCACGTTGCTGAAGCCCGTGCCGGCCGACCACCACGAGAAGCGCGGCTTCTTCGGCTGGTTCAACCGCAGCTTCAAGCGCACCGCCAAGGGCTACGAGTCGGTGGTGGCGCGCATCCTGCCGCGCGCGGCCTGGTTCCTCGGCCTGTACGGCGTGATCATCGCGGCCGTCGTGCTGATGTACAACCGCCTGCCGACCTCGTTCCTGCCGAACGAAGACCAGGGTTACCTGATCGTCAACGTGCAGTTGCCGCCGGGTGCCTCGCAGACCCGCACCGAAGCGGTGATGGGCCAGGTCGAGAAGTTCTTCCTCGCGCAGCCCGAGGTCGACAAGGTCGTCGGCGTGCTCGGCTTCTCGTTCTCGGGCTCGGGCCAGAACGCGGGCCTGGCCTTCGTACCGCTGAAGCCGTGGGAAGAGCGCAAGGGCAAGGAGCACAGCGCGCAGACGCTGGCCGGCAAGGCCTTCGGTGCGCTGATGGGCATCCGCGATGCGTTCATCTTTCCGCTGTCGCCACCGCCGATCCCCGAACTGGGCACCGCGACAGGCTTCAACTTCCGCCTGCAGGACCGCGGTGGCATGGGCCACGCGGCCCTGCTGGCCGCGCGCAACCAGATGCTGGGCATGGCCTCGCAGAGCAAGCTGCTGCAAGGCGTGCGGCCGGACGGGCTGGAAGACGCGCCGCAGCTGCAGCTGGACATCGATCGCGAGAAGGCCGCGGCGTTGGGCGTTGGCTTCGACACGATCGGCTCGGTGCTCTCTACCGCGCTGGGCTCGACCTATGTCAACGACTTCCCGAACGCCGGCCGCTTGCAGCGCGTGATCGTGCAGGCAGAGGCGTCGACGCGGATGCAGCCGGAAGACATCCTGAAGCTCTACGCGCCTAACAACAAAGGTCAGCAGGTGCCGCTGTCGGCGTTTGCGTCGACACGCTGGGTCGAAGGCCCGCTGCAGACCGTGCGCTACAACGGCTACCCGGCGATGAAGATCGCGGGGGACGTGGCGCAGGGCGTCTCCACCGGTGTGGCGATGGCCGAGATGGAAAAAATGGCCGCCCAGCTGCCACCCGGCTTCGGCTTCGAGTGGACCGGCCAATCACGCGAAGAGAAGCTCTCGGGCGCGCAGGCGACGATCCTGCTCGCGTTCTCGATGTTGGCGGTGTTCCTGTGCCTGTCGGCGTTGTACGAGAGCTGGAGCATCCCGGTCGCGGTGCTGCTGGTCGTGCCGCTCGGCGTGGTCGGCTCGCTGGCCGGCGTGTGGATGCGCGACATGCCGAACGACGTGTACTTCAAGGTCGGCTTGATCACGATCATTGGCCTGTCGGCGAAGAACGCGATCCTGATCATCGAGTTCGCAAAAGACCTGCAAGCCGAAGGCAAGAGCCTGTTGCTGGCGACGCTGGAGGCTTGCCACCTGCGCTTCCGGCCGATCCTGATGACCTCGTTCGCGTTCATCCTCGGCGTGCTGCCGTTGGCGATCGCGTCTGGCGCCGGCTCGGCCAGCCAGCGTGCGATCGGCACCGGCGTGATGGGCGGCATGGTGACCGCAACCTTCCTGGCGGTGTTGCTGGTGCCGGTGTTCTTCGTCGTGATCCGCCGGCTGTTCCCGGGCGGCCATATGGTGCACCACAACACATCGATCTCCTCTGCGGCGTCAGCGGCGGACGAAGAAGAGCTGAAGAAGAAGTTGGAGGGCCGCTGATGAACCGCTTGACCTTTGTTCCTCGCGCGGCGAAGGCCGGGTCGCTGCTGTTGTCGACCGCTTTGTTGGCTGGCTGCATCAACCTGGCACCCGACTATCAGCGGCCGGCGCTGCCGGTGCCGTCCGCTCTGCCGGCCGGTGCCCAAGCTGTGGATGCTGCTCTGCCCGCCGTCAATGAGTTGTTGCGCGACGACCGATTGCGCCGGGTGGTGCAACAAGCCCTGGCGAACAACCGCGACCTGCGCGTCGCACTGCTCAATGTCGAGCGTGCGCGCAGCCAGGTCCGTCTGGCCGATGCCAGCCGCTGGCCGATAGTCTCGCCCGCCTTCAGCGCCGGCCGTGCACCGAGTGCTGCAACGGGCGAGCAGGCCAACACCTTCCAGCTCGGGTTGCAGGTGAGCGGCTTCGAGATCGACCTGTTCGACCGCATCCGAAATCTCAGCGATGCGGCGGCGGCCAGCTACCTGGCCTCCGAGGCTGCGAGCCGCACGGCTCGCCTGGCGCTGGTCACGCAGGTCGTGTCCACCTGGTTCACACTGGCGGCGGACCAGGAGCAGCTGGCGCTGGCAAAGCAGACGCTGGCCGGCCGCGAACAGACGCTGAAGTTGACCGAGCTGCGCGTCAATGTCGGTGCGGCGTCGGATGTCGAATTGCACGGCACGCGCGGCCTGCTCGCGCAAGCCCAGGCCAGCGTCGCGGCCCTGACGCGGCAGGCGGCGCTCGATGCGAACGCGCTGGCCTTGCTGGTCGGCCAGCCGGTCGCGACGGACGCACTGCCGACCGCCGACGCGCCACTGAACAGCGAAGCCCTGGCCGCGGTGCCGGCGGGCGCTTCGTCGGACCTGCTGCTGCGCCGGCCCGACGTCATCCAGGCCGAGCAGACGTTGATCGCCGCGAACGCGAACATCGGTGCGGCGCGCGCGGCGATGTTCCCGCGGATCACGCTGAGCGGCAGCGCGGGCGTCGTCAGCGATACGCTGCGCGGCTTGTTCGATTCCGGCACTTTCGCCTGGACCCTGGGCGTGAACGGCGCCTTCTCGATCTTCGATGCCGGTCGCAACCAGGCCAACGTGAAGGTCAGCGAAGTCAACCGCGATGTCGCCATCGCGCAGTACGAGAAGGCGATCCAGTCGGCGTTCCGCGAAACCGCCGACGCGCTGGTCGCGCAGACGACCTGGCGCGACCAGGTGACCGCACAGCAGGCGCTGCAGACGGGCGAGCGCGAGCGGTTGCGCCTGACGCGCATGCGCTACGAAGGGGGCGCCGCGAACCTGATCGAACTGCTGGACAGCGAACGCTCGCTGGCCGCTGCCGACCAGGCGCTGGTGCTGGCGAGATTGGGTGAACTACTGAACCGACTGGCGCTGTACAAGGCGCTCGGCGGCGAGGAGCGTGCAGCGTCTTGACGGGGCGCGCGCTGGGAGAAGAAGAAAGGGAAAGACGAGATGGGTTCACGCTGCGGTACTGCTGGCCGTTGCCCGGGCCGGACCAAGGACAAACCGCCCGCCTGGCTGGACGCCTGGGGCCAAGAGAACGCGCTGTTGATCGGCTTGGTGTTGGCCTTGATCGGCATCACCGTTGCCCGTGCCTGGGTCGTGGTGCATGTCAACGCTGGCCTGCATGTCGACGAGGCCCAGTACTGGGCCTGGTCCAAGGCGCTCGACTGGGGCTACTACTCGAAGCCGCCGATGATCGCCGCGCTGATCGCGTTGTCGACCCAGGTGCTGGGCGACGGCTTGCTGGGCGTCAAGGCGCTGGCCATGCTGTGCTACCCGCTGACGGCCTGGGTGCTGTTCCGCTGGGTCAGCGAAGTGTTGGCCGATGTGTCTACGCAGGCCTGCGCCGCGCCCGAGCGTGGCGGCCGCCTCGCGGCGCTGCTGTTCATCGCCTCGCCAGTGGCCGGCTTGCTGGGCATGGCGGCGACGACCGATGCGCCGCTGCTGCTGGCCTGGGCCCTGGCCGCGAGTGCGCTGTGGCGCGTCTGGCGCGACGGGCGCCGACGCGACTGGCTGCTGCTCGGCCTGTGGGGCGGGCTGGGCCTGATGTCCAAGTACACGATGGCGGCGTTCGCCATTTCGGCACTGGGCTTGTTGTGGACCGTGCCGCGTACGGCGCCGCGTGAGATGCCGGTGGCGCGTGGCTTGCCGCTCGCCATGGCCGTGGCCCTGCTGTGCGTCGCGCCCAACCTGGCGTGGAACGCCACGCACGACTGGCCGACGCTGCGCCACACGGCCGAGATCACGGTCGGCGCTCGGTCGACGCCGATGTGGTCAACGCTCGGGCTTTACCTGGGTGGCCTGACGCTGCTGCTGGGCCCGGTCGTCGCACCGTGGGCCATGGCCTGGCGCTGGCGCGACGCCAAGGTGCCCCCGACTGTGTCGGCGCCACCCACAGTGCGCAGCCGCAGCGGTGCCACGCGTCGCGAGGCTTGGCTGACGGCCGCCTGGTTGAGCGGGCCGCTGCTGTTGATCGGTGCGGTGCAGTCATTGCATGCCCGCGCCCAACTGAACTGGACTGCGCCGGTGCTGATCGGCGCGGTGCTGGCGATGGCGTTGTGGTTGCAGGCCGAGCAGCCGCAGCGGCGCTTGCGCGGCTGGTATGTCGCGCTGGTCCTGCAGGTGGTGTTGATCGGGCTCGTCACCTTGGCCAACGACCTGGCGCATGTGCTGCACCGGCCGCTGCCGCGGCAGCTGGATGTCTGGGCCCGCATGCGCGGTTGGGACGAGGCCTTCAACCAGCTGCGTCCGGCGGCCGAGAGCTTCTGGCAGCAGTTGCAGGCCGAAGCCGGGGTGGAGGACGCGACGCCGGTGGTGCTGGGCAGCGACCGCGCGGTGCTGGCCAACGGCAGCTATGCCTGGCGCAAGCGCCCGCCGCATTGGCTAGCATGGCGTGATGCGGGCGAGCCGGCGCACAACCACTTCCAGTTGACGGCGTCGGTGCAGGCGGCCGATCGCCCCATGCCACTGTTGATCGTCAGCGAAGGCCCGCCTGACGCCGCGCTGCGCGCCGCGCTTGACGGGCCACCGCAGCGGCTGGCGGTGGCTGAGGTCCAACAGTCGCCGGGCCGTTCGCTGCACCTGGAGCTGTGGCAAGGCGAGTTGGCGCCGCAGCCGGTGATGGCGCAGGCGCCGGGTCGCGCACAGACGCAGGCGCCGGCACGCTAACGGATTAGATCCGCCGGGTCTTGGAACAGCTGCTGCGCCAAGAAGGCGAGGCTGCGGCCATGCGCCAAGGCGGCGCTGGCCGGGTTGTAGCTGGCCCGGGCCCAGCAGTTGAAGCCGTGCTCGGCGCCGGGGTAGACGTGGATCTCGGCGTCCTTGTCGACGACGGCTTCACGCACCGCTTCGACCGCGCTGGGCGGGATGTGGTCGTCGTTGCCACCGTAGTGGAACTGGATCGGGCAGTTGATCTGCTCGGCCAGGTCGAGCTGGTTCTGGATGCGACCGCCGTAGTAGGCGACTGCGGCGTCGACACGGCACAGCGCCGCCGTGGTGTAGGCCAGCCGGCCGCCCATGCAATAGCCGATCGCGCCGGCCTTGCCGCTGCACTCCGGTCGCGCGCGCAAGGTGGCCAGCGTGGCCTGCATGTCGCGCACGACCGCTTCGTTCTGGATCGTCGCCAATAGCTGGTTAGCCCGCTGGCGGTCGTCACCTTCGTAGCCGAGCTCGATGCGTTCGCCCTTGCGCCAGAACAGATCGGGCGCGATCACGACGAACCCGGCCAGTGCGTACTGCTCGGCCACACCGCGGATGTGCGCGTTGACGCCGAAGATTTCCTGCAGCAGCAACAAGCCCGGGCCACGCCCGGCCGGCGGCAACGCGAGGTAGGCGCCGAAGTTGCCGTCGCTGCTGGGCACATTGATCCATTGGGTGATCACCGGCGACGTTGTCATCTCACTTCCTTGTCTTCTGGACAAGGAAGTCTAGTCGGCCCCGTCCGGACTATTCGGCCCCGTTGCGAATGTCGGCGGCACCTGTTTCCTTGCCGTCCTTTCGCTTCCACAGTTGCGTTCCGTCGGGGGTGGTTCGGACGATGCCGATGCCGCTCTCTTGGACCACCCGAGGCCTGTGCAGGCCCCGCGCGTTGCTGTTGGTGCAGCCATGCGGGTCGTAGGCGGCCGAGGCGGAATTGGCTTTCGCGCTGCCACCGTTGGCAAACGGACCACGCCAGGTGACACGCGTGAGCGCGTGTTCGTTGCACGCCCCTCCGCCGTAGTACTCGATGAAGGTGACACCGCCAGGCTGCAGCCAGCCGTAGCCGCGGTGCCCGTTGACATCCTTGACCGCGATGACGCCCAGGACCGTTTCAACCCCGGTGGTGACGTCGTAGATGGTTCCTTTCCAGTGCTCGGCGCCGTTTTCATACCCGATGGCCCATACCCGCTGCCGATACTCGTGACCAGCCACCCACTTGTATTGGATCAAGCAGCTGGCGCCGGACCCTTCGCCGTCGAAGCGCGCACATCCCTTGCCGGAAACCGGTTGTGCCGTTCCCGAGTTGTCCT
This sequence comes from Ideonella sp. P3_A4, assembly GCF_056403075.1. NCBI lineage: Bacteria > Pseudomonadati > Pseudomonadota > Betaproteobacteria > Burkholderiales > Sphaerotilaceae > Ideonella > Ideonella sp. P3_A4. Next base: position 18,869 of record NZ_JBFUGE010000015.1, read on the forward strand.
GGTCATCCCAGACGGCAAATATCGCCTTCTTCTGGGTATCGATCTGGGTGCCGATATAGCCTCCCGGTCCACCGTCAAACCAGAATTGGTAGGCGGCAAAAACACTGTTCGGCGGCGCTGGGTTGAACTCCCACGTCGAATAAATGTCCAGGTTGAAGACCGGGGTGCTGTCGGCAAAACCGTAGTTGGTGTAAAGAGCATGCGCCGGGGTGACCATGGCGCCAAATGCCATCAGGGCGGCCACTCTTGCGCCATGAGCTGAAGAGTTCAGGCGAACTTTTAGAGTCTTGAAGCTCCGCATGGTTGTGAATATTCCTATGGACGCGTGACGGGGGAGCGTCCTGTCGCTGTACGCGCGCAGGAGCCTTTTGCGCATCGTGGGGAAGCCCGACATGACACTGGTTGCCGGTGGTCGACTTCAGCATTCCTTTGACGAGGCGGGGTGGAGTAAGTCTGGTCCGAGACCTTGCGCACTTTGCCCTGGGCGTGTCTTTCTCGGAAGCGTGCCGAGCCGTCCGGAATTGCGGGAAACCCGGTCCGGCAGCATTTGGTTTCCAAGACGCCAGCCGTAATGCTGCCGGTGACCGCGCGGCCCAGTGGCCAAAGCGCAAGACCGGCAAGACAAGCCGCGCGTGCTACGCGGGGCTCGTCAATACGTTCTGCCTTTGCGGAACTGGGCGTGTGTACGACGGTTCAGCGACGTGGCCTGCGCCATCGCCGCGAACGAGCCGCCTGCATGGGCATGGGTGATCGCCAACCCCAGCGCATCGGCCGCATCCTTGCCCGGCAGGCCGGGCAGGTTCAGCAGCCGCATCACCATCTCCTGGATCTGCGACTTGGCCGCATGGCCATGCCCGACGACCGACTTCTTCATCTGCAGCGCGGTGTATTCGGCCACCGGCAGGCCGGCGGTCACCAGCGCGGTCAATGCGGCACCGCGCGCCTGGCCGAGCAGCAGCGTGCTCTGCGGGTTGACGTTGACGAACACGATCTCGACCGACGCGTTGGTCGGCTGGTAACGCTCGGCCACTTCGCGCACACCGTCGAAGATGATCTTCAGCCGCGCGGGCAGATCGCCCTGCGCAATGCCGGCGCCGGTGGTGCGGATCGTGCCGCTGGCCACGTAGTGCAGCTTGTTGCCTTCTTGCTCGACCACGCCGAAGCCGGTGCATTGCAAGCCGGGGTCGATACCAAGGACTCGGGTCACGGAGAGAGTTTGAAGTACCACCGCACCGAGTGGAAGAAGACGGGTGCCGCAAACGCGAGCGGCGCGACTCGGTCCAGCAGACCGACAGCGCCTGTCACCGCGGCCTGGTTGCCCCAGTAGGCCACGCCGGCGTCCTTCTTCAGCGCCTTCATCACGAACTCGCCCAGCGTGCCGGCACCGCCGGCAATCAAGGCCATCGCGATCGCCTGCGGCAGCTTGAACGGCGTGATCCAGAACAGCAGGCCGCCGGCCAGGCCACTGGTGACCGTGCCCATGGCCCAGGCGCGGGCAGAGAACGAGCGGCTGATCTGGCGCGCCAACGGCCGGTATCGCAACCAGCGGCTGAAGGCCTCTTGCGTGATCTGCGCGATCGCGGCCACCATCACCAGGAAGAAGACCAGGAAGGCGCCGCTGCCGGCTTCGACATGCGGGAAGTTCAGCAGAAGCAGGGCGGGCGCATGCGACAGGCCGTAGACGCAGACCATGATCCCCCACTGGATCGTCGCGTTGCGCTCCAGGAAGCGCTCCGGGTCACCGGCCAGCGCGCTGATCACCGGGATGGCCAGGAACACATAGACCGGGATGAAGACCGAGAACAGGTCGAAATTCTGGTTGCCGACCAGCACGTACTGCACCGGCAGCACGATGAAGAACGCCAGGATGAGGCTGCGGTGGTCGCTGCGCCGTGTCGGGCTCAAGGTGATGAACTCGCGCAGCGCCAGGAAGGAGAACACGCCGAAGAGCAGCGTCGCACCAACCGGGCCCGAGATCCACGCCAGCCAGAACACCACCGCGCCGACCCACACCGCGCGCAGGTCGCGCCTGAAGCGCTCGTGGCGTTTGATCCAGAGCGACGGCCGGTCTTGCAGGCTGACCAGCAGCGCGCCGACGGTGACCGCCAGCAACACGCCGAACAAGATGATGAACAGCAGGCCGACCTGCTGTTCGCTGCTGAGGTTGCGCAGGGTCTTCAGCATGTTCGGCTCACAGCACCAGGGGCCGCAGCGCGACCACCGCGTCGCGGGCGCGGGCCAGGAATTCGCGCTTGTCCTCGTCCGGCTTCAGCGCCAGCGGCGCACCGAACGTGACGGTGCATAGGATCGGCACCGGCACCACTTCGCCCTTGGGCATCACCCGCTGCACGTTGTCGATCCACGCCGGCACCAACTGCACCTGCGGAAACTGCTGCGCCAGGTGGTAAAGACCGCTTTTGAAGGCCTGCGGCTCGCCGCGGTGGCTGCGCGTGCCCTCTGGAAAGATCACCAGCGAATCGCCGGCCTGCAGCGCCTGCACGAGTGGCTCCAGCGGATCCTGGTCATCGGTGCGCTGGCGATTCACATAGACCGCGTTGAAGACCTCGCGCGTCAGCCAATGCTTGAACGGCGAGGCGGTCCAATAGTCTTTCGCGGCGATCGGCCGGGTGTGGGCACGTAATTCGCCCGGCAAGGCAGCCCAGATCAACACCCAATCGAGGTGGCTCTGGTGGTTGGCAAAGTAGATGCGCTGAAGCGCCTCGGGCGGGCAGCCTTTCCAGTGCCCCTGCGCCCCAGTGATCAGGCGCGCAACGAAGGCCAGCAGCCGGCCCATCAGATCGGCTCGGGTCATGGCAGGAATGGTAGCTGCTTTGTAAGTGACGCCGTTCTACCGCTTTCCCGACATTTGAAGAAAATGGCTCTGTACTTGGATTACGAGGATGTTTCTTCTACATAGGTATGACGGGGTTCGTTCGCTTGCGATGACAATGTAGTTTTGCTACCTTGCGATTTTGAGACCACGCTTTCCTGGGGTGCCTGCCGGCGGGTGGGTGATCGCCGGGTTGGCTTAACCGGCTGGATAACAACACGTGCAAATCTGTCTTCTTCCAGGCGCCGGCGCCTGTTTCTCGACATCTCCAATCCATTCGGCCCTGTCGGCGCGCCCTCGGACCTCGGGGGTGTCGGTGTGAGTGCCGCTTCGACCGCGTTGCCCGATGCCGGCTCGTCCTATCCGCGGCTGGTGGCCGACATTGGCGGCACCAACGCCCGCTTCGGCTGGCTGGCCGCGCCGGGGTCTCGTGCGGCCCATGTGAAGAAGCTGGCGGTGCCGGAGTACCCGGCGCCTGTTGATGCCGCGCGCGCTTACCTGGCGGGCCTGGCGGCTGAGTTGGGGTCGGCCTACCAGCCGCCGCAGCAAGCGGCCATCGCGGTGGCCACGGCGGTGGTCGGTGACCGCGTGTCGTTCACCAACAGCCACTGGACGTTTTCGCGCCAGGCGCTGCAAGACGAGCTGGGCTTGCAAGGCTTGCAGGTGTTGAACGACTTCGAGGCGCTGGCGCTCGCGTTGCCGCACCTCGGAGCCGGCCACTTGCGCCCGCATGGCGCATTGCCGCAGCCGCACGGCACCTTGGCCGTGATCGGCCCGGGCACCGGTCTTGGTGTGGGCGGCGTGGTGCAGACACCGCAAGGTTGGCAGGCGCTGGCAGGCGAGGGTGGGCACAGCACGCTCGCGCCGGGCGATGACTTCGAGTCCGACATCCTGCGAGCCGTGCGCAAGGACTTCGACCACGTGTCGGCCGAGCGGCTGCTGTCCGGCATCGGGCTGCCGGTGCTGCACCGCGCGGTCGCCGAGGTGCTGGGCCGGCCGGTGGCCGAGCCGTGGACGGCAGAGCAGATCATGGACTGCGGCCTCGCACGCACCGACGAAGCAGCCAGCCGCAGCCTCGATGCGTTCTGCTCGCTGCTCGGCGGCTTTGCCGGCAACGTCGCGCTGGTGCTCGGCGCGCGTGGCGGCATCTACATCGGTGGCGGTATCGTGCCGCGCATGGAAGAACGATTCTTCGCCTCGACGTTCCGCGCGCGCTTCGAAGCCAAGGGGCGCTTCCGCGGCTACCTCGAAGCCATCCCCACCGCGCTGATCACCGACACGCTGGTGGCGCTGATCGGCGCTGCCGCGGCGATCGAGCAGCAGACGGGCTGTTGATGCGAAGGCGATGCAGCCGCGCGGTTTCCGTGCCCAAGCTGGGCTGACGAGCCGCGCCGTGCTGCCGCACCTAACCGCTGTGTTGAAGGACCGCTGGGTCGACTGGCGCGAACGGCTGGTCGGTGTCGACGACCCGTTCGCGGCGTGGTCGACCGCCGCGCCGGACGCGAGCGGCCGTTTCGAAAGTTTCGGTGCCTGGCCCTCGCGGCACGTGATCCCCCGCCGAGTCGACGTCTGGCTGCCGCCGGGCTACGACGAGCCCGACGCCGGGCCGCACGCCGTGCTCTACATGCACGACGGCCAGCACCTTTTCGATCCCGCCACCGCGACGGCCGGTCACCCGTGGGCCGTTGGCCATCACGTGACGACGCAAATGCTCGCCGGCCGGATGCGACCAACGATCGTGGTCGGCATCTGGAGCACCGTGCGGCGCTACGCCGAGTACGCGCCGGCGGCGGCATTGCGATGCTTGCCGGCGTCGCTGTATGAAGTGGCGACGCGTGGTGGGCATTCGCCCGCCGAGGCCTTCGAGGCGCTCTCCGACGACTACCTGCGCTTCCTGGTCGAAGAATTGAAGCCGGCCATCGACGCGCGCTATCGCACGCGGCCCGGCCTGGCCGACACGGCCGTGATGGGCTCGAGCATGGGTGCCCTCGCGTCGCTCAATGCGCTGGTCACCTGCCCCGAGGTTTTTGGTGCCGCGGCCTGCCTGTCCACCCATTGGCCTTTGTCGATCAACCCGCTGCTGCTTCGGCGCGGCGGCGATCGGCGCCTGCAGCCCATTGCCGAAGCCGGCCGTGCCTGGCTGGCCGATGCGCTGCCGCCCGCGGGCCGGCACCGGCTGTATTTCGATCACGGTGATCGCCACCTCGATGCGCTGTATGCGCCGCATCAACAGGCGGTCGACGCCCTGGCTGCTGCGCGTGGCTACCGGCGCGGTGTCGACCTGCAAAGCCTCGCTTTTGCAGGGGCCGACCACCACGAACGCGCCTGGCGGGCCCGCCTGGGTCCGGCGCTGGCCTGGCTGCTGCCGGCCTGATCTTTTCGCTCCAACTCCCTGTTCCCTGTCGGGTCGACTTGGCAAGCGCTGAAAGCGCTCGTCAGGGAAAGCTCGCGCCTGGCTTGTGGCGAAAAGCGCGAAATGTAGTCACACTACATGCTCTTTGGCCATCAAGTACGCCCCATTCTTGGGCACTTTTGACTCGATGGGCAGAGGTTGCACGCCATGCTCTCCTCTATGAGTGTGACCTTTTACGGGGCAGTCCTGCACCACTAAGGGATTGCCTGAGGTGGTTGCCAATCTAGTTTTAGTACAGAATTCCTTACAAGCTGCAAATCGGCGCTTCTGTCTGAGAGGGAAGAACCGTCGTGTTGGGCTGTGGTGCGTGTGTGTTCCAAGAGCTTGAGGAGTCCCCGATGACAATGACCAACAAAAAGCGCCGAGCGAGCCCCGTGGGCTATGCACCGCGCAGCGCCTTCCAGATCAACCCAGTCGCGGCGGCCTGCTCGGCGTTGATCTTTGCGACCGGCGTGGCCTATGCGCAGACCGAGCCCGCCAAGGAAGCCGACAAGAAAGACAAGGCCACCGAAGAGGTCCAGACCGTCACGGTGACGGGTATCCGCCGAGGCATCGAAGCGGCGATCGCCATCAAGAAGAATTCCGACTCGATCGTCGAAGCGATCTCGGCCGAAGACATCGGCAAGCTGCCCGACGTCAGCGTCGCCGAGTCGATCTCACGCCTGCCGGGCGTGACGACGCAGCGCAGCACGGTGACCGGCCGCGCGCAGCAGATCAGCGTGCGCGGCATGGCGCCCGACTTCAACGGTGGCCTTTTGAACGGTCGCGAGCAGGCTTCCACCGGCTCCAGCCGCAGCGTCGAGTTCGACCAGTACCCGGCCGAGCTGCTGGGCAGCATCGTCGTCTACAAAACGTCCGATGCGTCGTTGATGGGCCAGGGCCTGTCGTCGACCACCGACATGCAGACCGTGCGTCCGCTCAACTTCGCTGAGCGCGCGTTCGTCGTCAACTACCGCCATGAGTCGACCAGCAAGGCCGAGAACAAGCCCGGTTTCAGCACCGGCAGCGGTGACCGTGCCTCACTGTCCTACATCGACCAGTTCGCTGACCGCAAGCTGGGTGTCGCACTGGGCTACACCCACCACGAAAACAAGGGCGGCGGCCGGCCGAACTTCAACACCTGGGGTGGTTGGGTTCCGCTGTACGACACCGCGAGCAACACCACCAGCGCCTGCAACAAACCCGATGGCGCACCGGACGACTGGACGCCTCCCGGCACCTGCGTGAAGGTGCCTGGTGGGTTCACGACCGACATCGAGACCACCAACTTCAGCCGCGACGCCGGGTTGGCGGTGCTGCAGTTCAAACCCAGCAAGGAGTTCGAGTCGACGCTCGACGTGCTGTATTCGAAGGGCAAGTTCTCGGTCATGAAGCGCGGCCTCGAAGGCCCGGTCGGTGCCTTGTCCTCTGGCGCGAACGACCAGGGTGGTCGGTTGGTCGACGCCACCATCAGCAACGGCGTGGTGACTTCCGGTACGTTCGAGAACTGGAAGGGTGTGATCCGCAACCACAACGAGGATTACACCGACGAGCTGACGTCCATCGGCTGGGGCAACACCTTCAAGGCTGGCGACTGGAAGCTGAACTTCGACTTGTCCCACTCGAAGGTGAGGAAGGTGTCCGAGCGTTTCGAGACGACAGCCGGCATCCCGGGCAACGCGTACAACGCTGACGACACCATTTCCTGGACAGGTTTCAACGGCAGCAACCTCGCCGATGTGCACTACACCAGCGGCCTGAACTACTCCGACCCGAACCTGATCAAGCTGACGGACGTGCAGGGTTGGGCTGGCGGCAGCGGCGTGCAAGACGGCTACTACGCCAACCCGATCACGACCGACAAGATCGACGCGCTGAAGTTCGTGGCCGGCCATGACGTGGCTTGGGGCCCGATCGTCTCGGTCAATGGTGGCTTGAACGTTTCGACGCGCACCAAGGACCGCGTGACCCGCGAAGGCGCGCTGGTGCTGCCGGGCGCGCTGGACGCTGACGGGAACGTGATCGATCGGTTGATCTCTGCCGACATCCCCAATGCGTCGCCTGGCGTCGGAGGCCTGACGGGCATCCCGACCCTGAACTGGAATCCGGCCGGCTCGCTTGGCTCGGTGTACCAGCTGAACCCTTGGTCGGATCACGACATCATCGGCAAGACCTGGGGCGTGAAGGAAAACGTCAGCACCGTCTTCATGAAGGGCGACATCGACAGCGAGATTGGTGGCATCGCGCTGCGCGGCAACGTCGGTGTGCAGATGATCGGCACCCGCCAGTCGACGACCGGATTCCGCGTCAACCAGGCCACTTGCAATGGTGGCACCCACAGCTGCGACTACACGGCGCTCACGTCGAGCCACAGCTTCACTGACGTGCTGCCCAGTCTGAATCTGGCGGCCGACCTGGGCGGTGAAAACGTCGTGCGTTTGGGCCTCGGCCGCGTGCTGGCGCGCCCCAACATGGAGGACATGAAGCCGACCATTGACTTCAGTGTCAAGAGCGACGGAAAGAATGCCGATGGCTCCTCGCGCACGCCGTACTTCAACGGCACTGCGGGCAACCCAGACTTGGAGCCGTTCCGCGCCAACGCCTTGGACCTGTCGTACGAGAAGTACTTCGGCAAGAAGGGCTACGTCTCGGTGGCCGGCTTCTACAAGGATCTGGACACCTATATCCTGAAGGTGACTCGGCAAGGCTACGACTTCGCGGGTCTGCTGACGCCGGGCAACACCATCCCGCCGGCGGGTACGGTGGGTGACATCACGCTGCCTGTCAACGGCAAGGGTGGCACCATCAGCGGCGTCGAGTTGGCCGTGAACGTCCCGCTCTCGCTGGTCAGCAACTGGCTCGACGGTTTTGGCGTGATGGCCAACTACTCGAACACCGACAGCTCGGTCAAGTTGCCGGCCTCGGGTTTCTCAGGCCAGAACGTCAACACACCGAACATCCCGCTGCCGGGCCTGTCGAAGGAAGTGACCAACCTGCGCTTGTACTACGAGAAGTACGGGTTCCAGGTCGCGGTGGCTCGCCGCGATCGCTCGGCCTACCTGGGCTCGATCTCCGACTACCAGGACAAGACCCAGCTGGTCTATGTGAAAGCCGAATCGCAGCTGGACGTTCAGGCCGCCTACGACTTCGATTGGGGCTTCCTGAAAGGCTTCTCGATCCTGGCGCAGGCCAACAACCTGACGAACTCGGAGTACGCGGAATACGATGCCAACAACGGCAACGTCACCAACCGCAAGAAGTTCGGCAAGTCCTACCTGATCGGCCTGAACTACAAGTTCTGATCGACCGGGTTCGGTGGGTGGCATGGCTGCGAAGCCTGTCCACCCGCGCGTTCATCGCCGGGGGCCACGAGGCCCCCGCTTCGTTTTCCGCTTGACCTGTTCACAAGGTGCACGATGCAGACCGACCTGTTGAAAACCATCGTCATCGTTGGCGGCGGCACTGCCGGCTGGATGACTGCCGCGGCCTTTGCCACCGCATTGAAGGGCCGCTATCAGATCCGAGTCGTTGAGTCGGACGAGATCGGCGTCGTCGGCGTCGGCGAGGCGACGATCCCGATGATCCAGATCTTCAACAAGATCGTCGGCATCGACGAGGCCGAGTTCATCAAGGCGACGCAAGGCACCTTCAAGCTCGGCATCGAGTTCGTCAACTGGGGCAAGCTGGGCGACCGCTACATGCACGGTTTCGGCAAGATCGGCCAGGACCTGTGGACGGTGCGCTTCGACCAGTACTGGCAGAAGATGCAGGCGCTGGGCCGCGCCAAGCCGCTGGAGCAGTACTGCATCACCCGCATGGCAAGCAAGCTCGACCGCTTCCTGCCGCCGCAGCCGAACGTGCCGAACTCGCCGCTGAACGACATCGCCTATGCCTATCACTTCGATGCGAGCCTGTACGCGCGCTTCCTGCGGCGGTTCTCCGAGGCGAAGGGCGTACAACGTATCGAAGGCCGCATCGACCGTGTCTCGCAGCGCGAAAACGATGGCCACGTCGACGCGGTGGTGCTGGCCAGCGGCGAGCGCGTCGAGGGCGAGTTCTTCATCGATTGCTCGGGCTTCCGCGGCCTGCTGATCGAGCAGACGCTGAAGACCGGCTATGAAGACTGGACGCATTGGCTGCCGTGCGACCGTGCGCTGGCCGTGCCTTGCGACTCGGCGCCGAAGCTGACGCCCTACACGCGTTCGACTGCACACCGCGCCGGTTGGCAGTGGCGCATTCCGCTGCAGCACCGCATCGGCAATGGCCACGTCTACTGCAGCCAGTTCATCAGCGACGACGAGGCCGCAGCGACGCTGCTGTCCAACCTGGATGGCAAGCCGCAGGCTGACCCACGGCCGATCCGCTTCACCACCGGGATGCGCAAGCAGGCCTGGAACAAGAACGTCGTCTCGGTCGGCCTGGCCAGTGGCTTCATGGAGCCGTTGGAGTCGACCAGCATCCACCTGATCCAGTCGTCGATCCAGCGCCTGATCGACTACTTCCCCGACCAGGGCTTCAACCCGGTCGACATCGCCGAATACAACCGCCAGTCGCGCTTCGAGTACGAGCGCATCCGCGACTTCATCATCCTGCACTACAAGCTGAACCAGCGCGACGATTCGCCGTTCTGGCGCGCCTGTGCCGACATGGCGATCCCCGATTCGTTGGCGCACAAGATCGAGCTGTTCCAGACGCACGGCCGCATGGTGCGCATCGACAACGAGCTGTTCACCGAGTTCAGCTGGCTGCAGGTGTTCGAAGGCCAGAACCTGGTGCCCAAGTCCTACCACCCGCTGGTCGACCTGCAATCCGAAGATTCGATCGCGGAGTACCTGGAGAGCGTGCGTCAGGTCATCGTCAAATGTGTCGACGTGATGCCGGACCACCAGGCCTATATCGACAAGAATTGCAAGGCGCCGCCAGCTGGGATCCGACAGGACGGGCGACTAGGATAGGCATGAATTCCTGCGCTGCGCTCCCAAGGTGGGCGGCTCTCCTCGTCCTGGCATGGGGAAGTTTCGCCAATGCAAATGAGCCACTGCGCGTCAGCAAAGGCAATCTCGACATTTCCATCGAATCCGTTGATGTGCTCGGCAGCTACATCGTCAGTTATGTGCTGCGCAACCGTGACGAGGACTTCTACTGCATCAGCTACGGATCACTGGACGCTCAGCACGTGGAGTTCACGGGCAAAGACGACGGGCTGGTGGAGCTCAATGAGATCTCGGATCCGCCCTTCGAAGACCACCTGGGGGTCAACTATTCCGAGCCCTACCTGATCCTCGAACCCGGCTCCCAGCGGAAGGTATCGATCGACATGTCGAAGTTCGCGCCGATGGACGGTATTTACCGCTACGAGGCCGTGTTTCTCTACTTTCGCTGTGCCGACGTCATCGACCGCAGCCGGATTCGTGCTCGCCGCACGATCCAGGGTTACGTCTCCGACGCGAAGGGCGAGGTCACCGTCCGGCCGCCCGTTCTTCCGAAGCGAGTCGCGCCGTCGAAGTAGCAAAGGTTTGCGGGCAGTGGCCCTTGAGCACTACCCGCCGACCTGCGCGGCCTGCAACCGCCGCCTTACTGCCCGCGCATGCGGCAGCCATCCCAGCGTCGCCCAGCGGCGCCACATCAGCAGGCCGCGGATCCATTCGTCGGCGGCGTAGGCGAGCCACAGGCCGGGCAGGCCCCAGCCGAAGTGGATGCCGAGCAGCCAGCTGCCGCCGGCCAGCACGATCAGCATCGAGACCGAGCCGACGGCGACCGGGTAGCGGGCGTCGCCGGCGGCGCGCAGCGCGTTGATGACGACCAGGTTGAAGGTGCGGCCGGGCTCCAGCACGATGGTCATCCACAGCAGCATCTGGCCGGCGGCGATGATTTGTGGGTCGTGCGTGAACAGGCGCAGCAGCCAGGGTGAGGTCAGCGCGACGACGCTTGCCACCGCGACGCTGACCATCAGCCCACGCGCCATCGCGCGGCGCACCAGCTTGTGCGCCTCGTGCCAATGGCCGGCGCCGATCAGGTGGCCGACGAGGATCTCGACGCCCAGGCCGGTGGCTAGGCCGAACAGCAGCACGCCGTACATCAGCTGCGAGGCATAGGCCTGCGTCGCCAACGCCTGTGCGCCGAGTTGCGCGGCGACCGCCACGCTGACCATGAAGGCCAGCCGGTAGGCGATGTTCTCGGCTGCGCCGGGCAGCCCGATGTGCAACATCGCGGCCAGCTCGCGCCGCGGTGCGTGCCACCAGTCGCGCCAGTGCGGCACCAGGTTCAGGCGCAGGCGCCACAGCCACAGGTGCAGCGCAACGCCGAGCACGCGGCTCGCCCCCAATGCGAGTGCGAAGCCGGGCAGGCCCAGCGCTGGCAGCGGGCCCGCGCCGACCATCAACGGAATGGCCAGTGCCAAGTGGCTGGCGTGCATCGCGATGATCACCGCCAGTGTGTCGCGCGTGCGCAGGTGGGCACGCATCACGCCGGCCATCGCCGCGTTCCAGGCATCGAGCAGCAGCGCCGGCGCCAGCACGGTCAGGAAGGGCACGGCCAACGGCATGACTTCGGCTGGTGCGCTCATCAGGCGCAGCATCGGTGCGGCGCCGAAGAAGGCGAGCAATGCGGTCGCGCCGCCGATCCAGGTGCTGGCGCCGAGCGCCGCGCGGGCGACGCGTTCGGCTCCCGCGTGTTGGCCGCCGCCCAGGTTCTGCGTGATCACCACGCCGATGCCGGCGCCGATGATGCGAAAGACGATGAACAGCGTCGCCGCGATCTGGTTCGACAGTGCAAAGCCGGCGCCTGCCGCGTCGGACATGCGAGCCGCCAGTGCGGTGCCGACCACGCCGACCCCGATGCCCAGCAGGAACTCGACGAACAGCGGCCAGGCCAGTGTGAACAGCCGCGGGCGCGGCGGGGCAGGGGTCATTCAGCTGAAGATAGCAGCACCACGCCACCGAGTGCAGGCAACTGCAGCGTCAGCTGCCTGTTCTCGGCAATCGCGGCCGGATGGTTGCCATTCAAAGCATCGGACCAGCGAGCTGGCGCACCGGCGGGCAACGTGACGCTCACCGTCCGCGGCGCATCGGCGTTGTTGGTCGCCGTGAGCGCCCATCGCTTGTCCAGTCGCCGCGCCAGCACGATCGCGTGCGCGTCGGTGAACAGCGGCGCCTCGAGGCTGCCGCGACGCAGCACCGGCTCGGCGTGGCGCAGCGCGATCAGCCGCTTGAACTCGGCCAGCATCGCTTCGTCAGGCTTGCCGCCTTCGTCGGCCCATGGGTAGGTCGCGCGGTTGTACGGATCGTCGCCGCCGGTCACGCCGACCTCGTCGCCGTAGTAGACCGCCGGTGCGCCGGGGAAGGTCATCTGGAACAGCAGCGCCATCCGGTAGCGGCGCTTGGCCAGCGATATCGCCTCGGGCGAGGCGCCATCTGTCCAGCCCAGCACGTGCAGTGAGCGTGCTTGATCATGCGTGGATAGCAGGTTCATCAGCGCATAGAAGGCCTGCGGCGGGTAGGCCTCGCGCATGGCCTCGATGTTGCGATAGAGCAGGCTCGAATCGCCGCCGGCTGCGTACTCGAGCAGCGTGTTGCGGAAGATGTAGTTCATCGTCGAGTCGAAGGTGTCGCCGAGGAAGTACTTCGAGCTGTCGAACCATGTCTCGGCGATCGTGATCGCATCGGGCTTGTGGGCCTTGATCGCGGCGCGCCATTCGCGCCAGAAGTCGTCGGGCACCCACGGCGCCACGTCCATGCGCCAGCCGGCCGCGCCACGGTCGAGCCAGGTCTTCATCACCGAGTTCTTGTCGCCGTAGGCAAAGGCGCGCCAGGCGGGCGAGGCCTTGTCCAGCTCGGGCAGGTCGCGCACACCGACCCAGCCTTTGAACTGCTTGTCCGGGTCGGTCTGTTTTGCGTCGAGCGTGAACCAGCTGGCGTAGGGCGAGGCCGCATTGATGCGGCCGTTCTGGAACGCGCCATGGTCGCCGTGGTTGCCGTAGCGGTTGAAGTAGACCGAGTCGCTGCCGACATGGTTCAGCGACGCGTCGGGGATCACGCGGATGCCTCGTTTCGCTGCTTCGCGGCACAGGCGCTCGAAGTCTTCGTTCGTGCCGAAGGCCGGGTCGACGCGGTGGTAGTCGGCGGTGTCGTACTTGTGGTTGCTGGCGGCCTGGAAGATCGGCGTCATGTAGATCGCGTTGGCACCGAGCTCGCGGATGTAGTCGAGCTTGTCGATGATGCCGGCCAGGTCGCCGCCGAAGAAGTCGTTGTTGTAGACCGCGTCCGAGCCGTCGCCGGTGCCGGGCTTCCAGGGCTTGTCGTTCCAGTGGCGGTGCAGCTCGACAGTCTGATCCTGGTAGCGGTCCTTCCCCGGTTGGGGATCGTTGCGCTTGTCGCCGTTGCGAAAGCGCTCGGGGAAGATGTAGTAGTAGACGAGGTCGGGCGCGTAGTCCGGCACCTTGAAGTTGGCGTCGTAGACGGTCTGGCGAAAGCGGCGGATGGCGCTGGTGCGAGTCGGCAGCGTTGCCACCGCGCCTGCACCGTGGCTGCCCTTCTCGCGCGTCCAGAAGACGGCTTCGGCGTTGTTCTGCAGCACGAAGGTCTGGCCGTCGATCTCGGCCTCGAACCAGTAGCCGTAGACGGCCTTGGCGCCGAAGCGATGCTGTGTGGTCCAGCGTTCTTCGCCACCGCTGGTGGCTTCGCGCACCATCGGCACGCGGGCGACCGGCAGGTACTCCAGCACCTCCTGGTTGCCTTCGAGCTTGCGCTGTTCGATGACCAGGGTCAGCTTCGACACACCCGGCTTCGCGTTGACGGCGAACTGGACCAGCGTGTTTTCGACCACCGCGCCGAAGGGGGTCTTGTGCGCCAGAGCGCGCGAATCGAAGCACAGGCTTTGCGCCACCGGGTGCTCGACCGGTCGCGCGTTCGGGTCGGCAAAGGTCTTCGGGCCCAGGCTGATCAGCGGACGCTCGGCGACGATCACCGCGCGCAGCGTCTGCTCACCGTCGAAGTCGAGCGTCTGCCCTTCCGAAGTCAACGATGGTGTCCACGCCGCATCGGCCAGCTTGAACTCGTGCTTGCCTTTGAGCTTGGTGTTCAGGTAGTAGGCGTCGCAGCTGTACTGCAGCGCGTACTCGTCGAGCGCGGCCCAGTTGTTCATTGAGCCGCGCAGGTACAGCACGGTCTCGCCGAATGGCGGCGCTGCGCTGGGGCAGTCTTCAACGCTCAGGGTCGGGGTGGCAAGGGTGTCGGGGCTCATCGTCAGCGTGATGCGGTGGGTGCCGTTGAAACGGCGCGTGATGTCAGGGCCCTGGCGCTGCAATTGCGCGCCGCGGCCCTGGCCGAAGTCGGCATCGGGCGACCAGGGTTCGTCGCCGATCTTGAAACGTTGATCACCGGTCAGTCGGGTGACCAGCACGTAGCGGTCGCAGGCCCAGCGCAGGCGGTAGGCATCGTCGGCGGCCCAGGCGTTGAAGCTGCCGCGCAGGTACAGCGCACGGCCGGCCAGCGGGTCGGTAGAACAAGGGGGAGCGCCGGCGGCACTGGCTTGCGCCGCGAACAGCCCCAGCGCAGCGCCAACGACATGAGCAAACCGTTGGCGTGCGCCTCCCGTCATTGCACCCGCTTGTAGTTGGTGTAGCCGCCAGGCGGCGTGATTTCGGGCTTCAGGACCAGGAACGAGCCGGCCGGCACGGTGACCTGCAGCAGAGCCGAATTCACACGCAGTCGCTCGGCAGGCTTGGCTGCGTCCTTGGGCACGCCGATCAGGTCGACCAGGCGGGTGCCGTCCATGATCTTCGAGTCGGGGATCAGCACCGTGTCGGTGACATCGGCGTTGCTCGGGTTGACCAGCACGAATACGGCGTCGCGGGCCCGGTCGGTGTAGCGCTCGAACGCGAACAGGCGCTGGCTTTCGAGCAGGCGGAAGTTGCCGACTCTCAGTGCGCGCTCGCCGTGGTGCATCCTGACCAGCAGTTTGGTCCACGCCAGCGCTGCGTTGTCGGGCGTGGCCTGGTCCCAACGCATCGGTGCACGCATCTCAGGGTCTTCGCCGCCCAGCATGCCCAGCTCGTCGCCGTAGTACAGGTTGGGTGAGCCGGGTAGCGTGAACTGCAGCACCTGCGCGAGGCGGCGCTGGCGTTCGTCGGGCAGAGTGGTGGCCAGGCGAGCGGTGTCATGGTTGCCGAGGTAGAGCCAGCTCTTGAGCATTGGCTCGACGCCGGTCTCTTCGACCATGCGGTTGACCATGCGCGCAGCGGCGGTGGGCTCGAGCTGACCGCTGGCCGTGCGCAGGATCAGCTGGCGCAGCGTGAAGCCGAGCACGCCGTCGACGGCTGGGAACCATTCCTTCGGGTAGTTGGCGATTTCGCCGATGACCAGCGAGCCGGGCTTCTCGCGGTGCGCGGCCTGGGTCAGTTCATTCAGGAAGTCAGGGCCGATGTCGAAGGCGACGTCGAGTCGCCAACCGTCGATGCCGTCGCGCAGGTAGCCGCGCACGACCGAGTCGGGCTTGGCGTAGAGGTGGTCACGAACCTCAGGGTTCTCGAGATTCAGCTCGGGCAGGTTCTGCGCCAGTGCCCAGGTGCGCACGCCACCTTCGTACTGCGGGCCGAAGACGAACCACTGTCGGTACGGGTTGTCCAGGCTCGCGTCGGCCTGCTTGAAGACCAGCGAGTTGCGGCCCATGTGGTTGAACACCCCGTCGAGCACCAGCTTCATGTGGCGGCCATGCAGGTTGGCGGCCAGGGCTTTCACGTCTTCGCGCGTGCCGTACTCGGGTGAGACGACCTTGTAGTCCAGCGCGTCGTATTTGTGGTTGGTGTAGGCCAGGTGGATCGGGTTCAGGTACAGCACGTCGGCGCCCAGCTGCTGCACGTGGTCCAGCTTGCTGCTGAGGCTGGGCAGGTCGCCACCCCAGAAGTCGATCTCGTGGCTCCAGACCTTGGCGTCGGACAGGTACTTGCCGGCGCGCGGCAGCTCGTCCCAGCCGCGCAGCACTTTCGGCGCGGGGTAGAGGT
>NZ_JBFUGE010000016.1:0-34332 GCF_056403075.1 Ideonella sp. P3_A4
AGCCAGGCCTGCGCGGCGCCCCAGCGGATGTCCAGGTCACTCGCGAACGGGCCTTTCAGGCAGGCCTCGTAGTTGGTCGCAGATTCCTCGGCTTGGCCGGCGTCCAGCAACGCTGCAGCCAAGCGCATCTGGTTCTGCGCGGTGGGTGTGTAGTCAAACGCGGCGCGGGCTTCGCGCAGCTCGCGTGTCGGGTCCAGCGCCTTGGCGGCGATGGACACTGCCTTGCGGGCACCGCGCTCGAGCCGCGAGTTCGGCAGGTAGATCGCCACGAAGTAGACGATGCTGCCGAGCAGCGGGAACGAGAACAGGATGATCAGCCAGTACATCTGCTGACCGCTGCGCACGACGTGGATCGCGAAGAAGATCGCGACCAGAATATGAAGACCGAGGCCGACGAACGGCATGTGAAATCCCTCCCCAGATGGTGGCGCGACTGCGGCGCGCTGCAGGGGCCGTATTGTCGGCGCCACGCGGCCGGGGGCAAGCCCGGCCGTCCCCCCAAGTTTGTGGAGGAATCCGTCGACGTCGGACCGGGATCAGCCCGGCGCGGCCGCGGTCTTGAGCCGCAGCGCCGGCTGCTCGCGGACCAGGCGCTGCAAGGCTTCGGGCCAGGGCGCGTCGGCCGACTGGCAATACAGCTGGCCGACACCGGCCGGCGTGATCACGCGGGCCAGCAAGGGGCTGTAGGCCTGGGCCCACTCGGCCTCGTCCAGCCCGCAGGCCGGGTCGATCTGCAGCAGCAGCGTGACGATGCGGTAGCGGCGCTTGCCCGGTGCATCGACATCCTGCTGCAGCCACAACGCCTGCAACACCGCATGATCGTCGGCCAGTGCGCGGCGCAGTGCGCGTGCGCGCCAAGGCTCGGCCTCGACAGCGGCGGCGGCGGTCCAGCCGTGGGTGTCGGCCTGCTGGCGCGCTTCGTTGCGGCGTTGCCGCGCATCGGCCAGCGACTCACGGACCTGCGCGCTCAGCGGCGCTCGGCCGGGCATCGGCTCCAGCAGCCGCAGGCAGGCCGGCGCCTCCAGCCCGGCGCAATGGCGGGCCGAGGCCTGCAGCCACAGCGTGGCCTCGGCAGCGTCGTGCCCTTGCCAGGCCACGCCGCGCCAGTAGGCCTGCAGCGGGGGTACGGCGTCTGGGGTGGCGGCGTTGTCAGACGGCGGGGGCAGCACATGGCCCAGCGCGTGGGCGCATTCCAGACGGTGATCCGTCTCGGTGGCGTTGGGCTGATTCCATTCGGCGGTACAGGCTTCGCGCCAGCAGGCCTCGGCGCGCCAGGCGCGGGCGTTGGCGGCCTGCCAGCGCTGCCGTTCGCTGCGCAACCGGCGGGCCCAGGCCTCGGTGCTCCACCAGCGGGGGCCGGCCGCGGCGTGGGCCGGCACCGCAGGCAATGCTGCGGGCGCGTCCCAACCCAGGGCCTGCAGCCTCGCGGCGGCCGATGGGTGCGACCGGCTGGCGTGGGTGTGGCGGGCGGCGTCGGCCTGCAGCGCCTGGGCCAGCTCGGTGGCTTCGATGGCCGCCCCCAAGCCCGGCGCGGCGCRGCGCCACGGGGCTTCCGGCAACGGGCCGTCACCAAAGGTCGGGGTTGGTTTCGACGAGGCGACCGCGAGCCGCAGCAGTGCCTCGCCCAGCGCCTGGGCCGAGGTGACCTGGGCTGCCCAGGCGTCGGCTTCGTACTCGGCCCGGGCCGCGGCGTTGGCAGTCGGTCGGTCGAGCAAGGGGCCGAACCAGCGTGCACCGCCGGGGTTGGCGCGCCAGCCACCTGGGTCCAGCTCGGGACGTCGCCAGAGGTGTCGCCAGGCCTGTTGCAGCCAGCACAGCCAGTAGCCGAACCAGCCGAAATGGCGCGAGAAGTGGACCATCTCGTGCGCGACCACCGCCTGCATCTGCGCTGCCGACAGGCCGGCCAGCAAAGGCAGCCCCAGCGCCAGCGTGCGGTGGCGCCGCCACGGACGGGTGGGGTGCTGGTGTTCGACCGCGGCCGCGCCGGGCTCGGCGATCAGCACCACGCGCTCCAGCCGCGGCATGTGCAGCTGGTCGGCGAGTGTGTCGAGCACCTGCCACAGGGCTGGTGCCTCTTCTCGACCAACTTCCTGACCGACGCTCAGCGTGTGCTTGTCCATCGCGTCCCGATCCGCATTGACAGGGCCAGGACATGCAGATGTGAAATTGCCGGGCGGCCCGGTGCAGGCATCCTCGAACGGGCGCCGAAGTCCCTGAGCGGCATGAGTTTGTCCCCTCTTTTTGTTCGCGGGCACGCAGCGCGGTGACGCCCTGACCCGGTGGCAAGTATCGGCATGATTGTTCACCGCCGCACGCACCGCGCAGACCCCCAGTTCCCCGGGGTGGGATGTCAGGGCTGTGTCAGCGCGCGGGCGCCTGCGCAACCCGCCGCAAGGGCCGGTTCAGCCCTGATTGGCCAACGCGTACAGGCGCCCGTCGGTGCCGCCGACATAAATGACGCCGTCGACCACCAGCGGCGTCGACAGGAATGAGCCGAGGCCGAACTGGCGCGCCGTGCCGATCGCCATCGCATCGTGCCAGCTGGTCGGGAACAGCATGGCCGCGTTGAGCTTGCGCTGGCTGGTCAGCGCCCAGCCGAGGTTCGCCTGTGAGCCCTCGGTCTGAAAGTCCCACAGCAGCTCGCCGCTGGCCAGGTCGCGGGCCTGCAGGCTGCCGTTGAGCGCGCCTTGCAGCAGCACATCACCGGCCAGGCTGGGTGACGCGAACAGGTAAGCCGGCGCCTGCTGCTGCCACACCGGCTGGCCGGTGGCCGCATCCACCGCATGCACGAGGCTGGTGTCGGAGGTCGCGAAATAGACCCGGCCCGCATGAACCGCCGGCGACGTGATGACCCAGCTCGCGCCGGTCGGGAAGCGCCATTTCTCTTGCCCGCTGCGGGCATCGAAGGCGTAGAGGTTGGCGTCGCGGCTGCCGGTGTAGACCATGCCATTGGCCACCGCGGGTGAGGACTGGAAGCCCTGCTGGTTGGCCATCAGCGTGTCGACGCCGCCCTGGGCGTGCCACAGCTCGCGGCCGGTCTTCGCGTCGAGCGCATAGAACCGGCCGTCCCAGCTGCCGACGAAGACGCGGCCTTCGGCATAGGCCGGCGCCGCGTGCACCACGTCACCGGTCTTGAAGGCCCAGCGTTGCGCGCCGGTGGCGGCGTCGACCGCGTAGACCTGGCCATCGCCGCTGCCGAAGATCACCAGATCCTCAGCCAGCACCGGGCTCGACAGGTAGACGTCGAACGGGTCGGCAAAGGTCTGGGTGCGCGGCTGCATGCCGTGCAGGCCCTTGGCCTCGAAGCGGCGTTCGCCCTGGGTCGCGAACTTCCACTGCACGGCGCCGGTGGCGGCGTCGAGCGCGTGCAGGCGGCCGTCGTAGCTGACCACGTAGACGCGGCCGCCGCCGACCGCCGGGCTCGACGCGACCGGCCCGCCGGTGCGGTGCATCCAGCGCTGGCGGCCGGTGGTCGCGTCGATCGCATACAGCTGGCCATCGTCGCTGCCGACATAGACGATGCCGTTGGCGTAGCTGGGCGACGAGGTGATGCGGTCGCCGGTCGGAAACGTCCATTTGATTCGCGGCAGCGTGCGTGGCGCGGCACTTGTCTGCACCCCTGTGTGGGCAGCATCCCCGCGGAAGCTGGCCTGCGCCACAGCCGGACCGCAAGCGATGGTCAAGCCCGCAGCGAGCAGCGCCACCAGCGCGACCGCCAGCACCGTGGTGGCCGACGATGGGCGATGCAGATGAACGGCGGCGCGCATCATGAACCGCTCCCGCTGCGAGCGCTGGTCGCGTCGCGCTGCAGCTTCAGCGGCACCTCGAACGGGCCCTGGAAGAAGCTGCCCTCGAAGGCGCCGGTTGTCGCGTCCCACCGCCCTTCGAGCTTGATGCCAGCGGCGCTGGCCTCCAGCGTGACGAAGCGTTCGCTGGCGTTGACGCGGTCGATCACCAGCTGCGAGCGGCGCTTGCCGACGATCAACAGCTCGCCGGCGTTGGCGCTCGGGCTGGTGGTGGTCTGCAGCGTCAGCGTCACGTCACGGGGGTAGCCGCTTAACTCGTAACGTCCTCGCCACGTGCCGGCCAGTGCCGCGGGCAGCGCGGTGCGGGCCGGTGGTGCATCGACCTGCGCGTCGCCGCTGCGGCGCAAGGCCAGTGCAGCCGCGTGACCACCTTGGCGAAGCTCTCCTTCGAGCCGACCGTCGGGCAGCATGCGCACCGCCAGCTGGGTGGGCAACTCGCTTGGTGGGCCGCCGAACGCGCTGGCCGCATCGGCCTGCACGCTGCCGTCGGCGCCGACCGTCAGTGCGTCCAGCGGCGCCCCTTTGACACCGCGGCCCGGCAGCGTCAATGAACCGGCCCACTCGCCCGCCGGGCTGGGGGCGAGGTCCAGCACGATCCGCTGCGGCGCGYCGGGGATGCGTGCTTCGCCTTCCCAGCGACCGGACGGCGTGGCGGCTGCGGCTGGACTGCCGAGCGACGCGATCAGCAACGACAAGGCGATCCAGGGCGCAACGGGGTTGAGCGACATCGACGGCCTCCTGCGGCGGGCACCCCTCGATACGATGAGGGCATGGCGCGCAGCGTAGGCAAGCCAGCATGCGGCGTCCGTGCCGATGCGACGAAGCCGGCAAGCCTCGGTGCGAAGACGGCCCGCTGGCGGGCGAATCCGCCCAGCGGCGCTTCAGCGCTTCAGTGCGATGGAGGCGTTCAAAGCGCGCGGCGCATCAGCCATTGGTGCAGCGGTTGCCGCTCGAAGCCGACACGCTGCAACGCGTCACCGCCCAGGTCAGGCCGCTGCAGCGCCGGTACTCGCAGCGTGTGGCCCGGGTACTGCGCGACCAACGCCTGCGCCAACGCTTGCGCATCCGTCTGGGCTGGGTCCGGGTCGACCAGGCTGTTGATGGCCACCACCCGCAGCGCCGGCTGTTCGCTGAACACCAGCTGGGCTTCACCGTGGCGCCAGGCCTGCAGCGGTGCGTCGGCAGGCGCCGCGGGTGCTGCGGCGACCCGCAGCACCCGCGGCGTCACCTGCAGCGGCAAATCGGCGATGCGCGCGTCGACCGCGTCGAGCCACTGCCAGGCGTCGTCCAGCGTCACCGGCCGCAGTGAGGGGGCCGCGGCCGCGGCGGGGCCTGGCGCGTGCTCGTAACCGCGCAGCGGGTGGGCGATCTCGAAGCCACGGCCTTGGTACAGGCGCAGCGCCCTTTCATTGGCGGCAAAGACCTCCAGCTCCAAGGTGCCGACATTGGCTTCACGGGCGCGGGCGATGAAATCGTCCAGCAGTGCCGGTGCTGCACCGGTGCCGCGTGCCGCGGGCAGTGCCCCCATCGTGCCCAGCCGCCAGCGGCCGCGCTCCCACCGGGGCGCGACGAGCGCAAACGCCACCAGCACACCGTCGACCACCGCCGCGCGGCTGAGCGCCAGGTCGATGCCCTGGCGGGCCAGAAAACCCGGCCACTGGGCCAGCGTCAGGTTGAACGGGCCGATCAGGTAGTCGGCAAACGCCGCGGTGAAGGCAGCGTGCCAGTCGGCGGGCGCCAGTTCGGTCGCGGGAACGAGGGTGAGCGCAGTGGTGTCGTTAGGCATATGTGGAGAGTGTCAGCGTGCACCGTCGTCTGCCAACACACGCTGGTAGACCATCAGGTCGGTTTCGGAGAAGCAGCAGAACAGCACCTCGGCGATGTCCGCGAAAGAAGGCTCGGCCAGGCTGCTGCGCACGGTGGCCACGGCGACGCGCGCCGCCTGCTCCAGCGGATAGCCGTAGATGCCGGTGCTGATGCAGGGGAAAGCGATGCTGCGTGCACCCTTCGCCGCTGCCTGCAGAAGCGAGTGGCGGTAACAGGCAGCCAGCAACTCCGGCTCGCCCTGCAAGCCACCGCGCCAGACCGGCCCGACGGTGTGCACGACCCAGCGCGCGGGCAACCGGAAGCCCGGCGTCAGCTTGGCCTCGCCGGTCTTGCAGCCGCCCAGCAGCCGGCAGGCGGCGACCAGCTCCGGCCCGGCCGCGCGGTGGATCGCGCCATCGACCCCGCCACCACCGAGCAGCGAGCTGTTGGCGGCGTTGACGATGGCGTCGACGTCGAGTTGGGTGATGTCGGCGCGCAGAGCGGTCAGCGTGGCAGTCATGCGGCAAGTATCCCGCTGTCGGCCCGAGCCTGGCCACCGAGGGCGCTGGCCGAAACAGGCTCAATGGTGATGCCCGACGGGCTGATGGCCGATCGCGACGGCGAACTCGTCATGACAACTTCAAACGCGTTTTGGTTTGGTTCCAAGGTCTTGCTTATGCGCTGACCAACGCTAGCGCGCGACATGAACGGCACGCGCTGCCGCGCGAGCGGAATTGCTCAACATTCCCACACCACTTCGTGCTTTCGGTGGCCAGCGGTCTGCCGAAACTTTGACTGCTGCCATCTGCCATGCGCAGACCTGTCCACTCCAACAAACGAGCACGCTGTCATGTCATTTCTCGCCAACCTGAAAATCGGTTCCCGCCTCGGCCTGGGCTTCACGGTCACCATCGCGGTGACCGTGGCCATGGCCTTGTTTGCCCGCTATGAGTTCGCCGGCATCAATGCGCAGGTCAAGAGCCTGACCGACGAGCGCATCGCCACGGTCGTCCTGCTGGCCGACATCAAGGACAACCTCAATGTGGTCGCGCGCGGGGCGCGCAACATCATCCTGATCTCGGATGAGGCCGGCAAGAAGGCCGAGAAGCAGCGCATCGACGAGAGCCGCAAGACCATCGACACGCTGTTCACCCAGCTCGACGCCTCGATCACAACCCCCGAGGGCGAAAGCCTGCTGAAGGCGGTCAACGCAGCGGCCGGCCCTTATGCCAGCGCGATGGACAAGGCCATCGGCCTGGGCTTGGCGGGCGACGACCCTTCGGCGATCTCCGCGCTGCTGAAAGAGGTGCGGCCGGTGCAGGGTGCGTACTTCAAGGCGGTCGACGCGCTGGTCAAGCAGCAGCAGGCCGACATGCACGCAACGGCCCAGGCGATCGACCATGCGACCTCGGTCGACAGCCTGTGGCTGCTCGCCCTGGCCGCGCTGGGCGCCGCTGTCGGCGTGGCTGTGGGCTGGGCCGTGACGCGCTCGATCGTCCGCCCGATCGGCGAGGCGGTGGCGGTGGCGCGCACCGTGGCGGCCGGTGACCTGGGCTCACGCATTGCGGCCCAGGGCGACGACGAGGTGGCCGAGCTGATGCGGGCGATGAAGACGATGAACGACGGCCTGGCCGATGTGGTGTCGCAGGTGCGCCAGAGCAGCGACAGCATCGCGACGGGTTCGAGCCAGATCGCGACCGGCAATGCTGACCTGAGCCAGCGCACTGAAGAGCAGGCCAGCAACCTGCAGCAGACCGCGGCGTCGATGGAGCAACTGGCCGGCACCGTGCGCACCAGTGCCGAAACGGCGCGCGAAGCCAACGAACTGGCCGATGCGACGGTGCAGGCCGCGCGCCACGGCGGCGAGGCGGTGGCGCGGGTCGTCTCGACGATGCAGGAGATCGCCGACTCGTCCAAGCGCATCGGCGACATCATCGGCGTGATCGACGGCATCGCCTTCCAGACCAACATCCTTGCGCTGAACGCGGCTGTCGAAGCGGCCCGCGCCGGCGAGCAAGGCCGCGGCTTCGCGGTGGTGGCCAGCGAGGTCCGTTCACTCGCCCAGCGCTCGGCCAATGCGGCCAAGGAGATCAAGACCCTGATCGGCAGAAGCGTCGAACGGGTCGACACCGGTGCGCGCCAGGTCGACGCCGCTGGCGACGCGATGAACAGCATCGTGTCGCAGGTCGAGCGCGTGGGCACGCTGATCCGCGAGATCTCGCACAGCGCGGCCGAGCAAAGCACCGGCATCGGCCAGGTCGGCCACGCCGTGGCCCAGCTCGATCAGGTGACGCAGCAGAACGCGTCGCTGGTCGAAGAAAGTGCTGCGGCTTCCGAGAGCCTGCGCGAACAGGCGGCCCGGCTGGCCGAGATCGTGCGGCAGTTCAAGCTCAAGGCTGAGATCTCCGCGCGCTGACACTGACGGCGCCGCGGCCGCCGCGGCGTCGACTCAGGACAGCAGCCGCACCAGCGCCTCGGGGTGCAGCGCCCAGCCGGTCAGCCCGGCCAGGCCCATCAGCACGCCAAAGCCGGTGGGCACCAGCGCGACCCAGTACAGCGCCCACAGCTGTGTCAGCGCGGTGACCGCCAGCATCGCGATCGCGATCGCCGCCAGCGCATCGCACAGGTCGAACTGGTCGTCGCGGTAGTTCAGCGCGTCATAGCGGCGCTGATCGTCCTCGGCCTGGGCCTTCAGCGCGTCTTTCTTGCGCGCCTGGTCCACGCCGAGCTGGCGATAGTGCTCGATCGCCTGGTCGTAGGCGGCGGCCTGCGACGCGCTCGCGGCTGCCGGGCGGGCCAGCTCCAGCTGCACCGTGGTCGCTTCGGCGATCTCCTGCCGCAGGTTGCGCGCCTGGTAGAAGGACCAGTGGTCGAGCTTGTCGGCCTGCGCCTGTTGCATGGCCTGGACCAGGTTGTCGTCCTTGACCTTGCAAATGCCCATGAAGGTGGCCAGCACCGCCACGGTGATGGCGACGGTGGCGTTCAGGCGGGTGCTGCGTTCAGCGGCATCCACCGCTTGTTCCACCAGTTCTTTGGGGTCCGTGTCCATCGGCAGGGCTTCGAAGTGTCGGTTGGTCGGCGCGCATGCTAACGGGCCATGGTGCCGGAATTGTTGCTGCCGCCTCGGCGCGCTGCGCATGGAAACCGAGGATCACCGTGGGGGTCATTCGACGGTGAAGGTTGCTCGCGTGGTTTCGAGCCTGGGCGACCAGGCGTCGCTCGGGTCGCGTTGCAGCAGCGCACAGACCAGCGCGCCGAGGTCGATGTCCATTGCGTCGCGCGCGGCCTGGGCGCCGGCATCGCTGCGCTGGGCGCGGGCCACAAATGCCGTGAACGGCTCCCAGGTCTTGCCCAGCTGCTCGACGATGATCCGCGCCAGGTCGTAGGACAGCTTGTTGCCGTCGTCCGGCCGCCGGAACGAGGTGCCGGTCCAGAACTGCTGGATCTCGGTCTCACCCCAGAAGTCCTGGTGCAGGCGGTGCATCTGTTGGGGGGTCAGCTCGGAGCGGCGCATGCCCGTCAAACGGTGCTCGGTATTGACGGCGATGCCTTCGTCGAGCCACAGCGGCAGCTTCAGGTGCGACAGCGCAGCGTGCGTCAGTTCATGCACGATCACCGGCTCGATGTGCGACAGGTCGGCACGGCAGGTCACGAAGTGCGGGCAGCCGGCATCGATGAACATGCCGCCGCTGAAGGCAGACTCGCCTTCGTCCGGGTCGTAGGCTGCCGTGTAGGGGTAGTAGTCGGCCTCGTCGTCAAAGACGACCAGGATGCTCTTGTGGTCGGCACGCGGCGCGGCCAAGGGGCCGAGCAGTTTGTCGATGCGGCTGCTGCTGCGCGCCACGAAGTCGGAGGTGGCCTTGATCACGCCGGGTTCCAGCGTGGACAGCACGAAGGCGTCGTCGGTCTCGTGCAGCGTCGCGTAGGGCCCGATCGCGTCGCGCAAGTGCATCAGCCAGGCCCGGTGGCAGTCGGCCCGGGCGCGCTGGCGTTGCTCTTCGTCGCTGATCGTGGCCAACCAATCGTTGACCACACCCCAGTCGAAGACCGGCCAGCCGTTGGCGTTGCGCAAGCAGGTGTCCAGTGCCAGCACGGGTTGCCCCGCGGCGGAGACGACAGCCGGTGCGGGCGGGGCCTCGGGCGGCGGCGGCATTTCGGAATCGATCAGCGGGGCTCGGTCTCGCAGGTGGTTGCGGGCCATGAACGCGCCCATCAACGGCACGATCCAGATGGTGGCCACGAACAGGCCTTTGTGGTCGAGCGTCGGGCCGGCGTCCAGGACGCGCTGCGTCATCCAGATATTGACGCCGACCAGCACGAACAAGAAAACGAGAAACACCATCGTGATGCTCGAAGAAAAAACGAAGAGCCAGGATTGTCGGCGGCGCCTACGACCCGGCGTTGATGCCGAGCGTGAACGCCTCCTCGAACACCGAGTAGGCCGACAGGTCGGCATGCGCAAAACGCAGCCGACCGGTGGTTTGTCGCAGTGCGGTGAGCGCGGGGTCGCTGCGCGCGCCGGGCACCGGGATGCGCATGCCGTGGCCATAGCGCATCAGGTCGGCTTGGCTCACGCGGCGCGGCAGGTCGGGGTGCAGCGTTCGCGCCAGGTCGGCGATCACGCGCTGGACCCAGGTGCTGGCGCTGTCGTTCAGCAGCGCGCCGCGTTGGCTTTCGGGCAGCGCGTGGTAGACGGTCAGCACTGTCGCGCCGCGCACCGGGTTCAACGACTGGTGGCTGGCGTCGACATAACCCAGCGCAGTGGTGGACCCGGCCGGGGCGTAGGCCAGGTTGTCCCAGCTCGGTGGTGTGCCGGGGCGGTCGAGCAGCGGCGCATCCAGCTGCAGGTTGCTGACCAGCCAGGGGGCATAACGGGAACGTGACGCGGACTCAGTCAACGCCGATGGCGGGTTGGCCACCACCCGCGCAGCGATGAACAGCGGCAGCGCGACGATGGCGCGCGGGGTGGTCCAGGCTTCGGCTTGCTTCTGAGCCTCGTTCCACACCAGCACGCTGACCTCGTGGCGGCCCTCTTCGACCCGCAGCACGGTGCGGCCGGTGTGGATGCGCTCGGCGTTCGGCGTGGCCAGCCGACGCATCAGCCAGGCGTTGCCTTCGGGCCAGGTGAACAGACCGYCGTCACCCGCCGGCTCGTCGTCGCCAGGCGCACGAAAGCCGTGCCGGCTGGCGAAGTAGTGGATGCCGGCCCAGGCCGACACCGTGCCGAGGCCGGCGCCATAGTCGTCGCGGCAGGCGTAGTCCAGGTAGGCCAGCAGCCGCTCGTCTTGCAAGCCCTCGGCCTGCAGCCAGGCGGCAAAGGTCTGGGCATCGAGCGCGGCGTGCCCTGCGGTCCACGGCGCCCGTTGCGTCGGCAGCGCGAAGCCGAGTTCACGCTGCAGCGTGGCGACGCGGGCGCTGAAACGGCGGTACTGCGCGAGCGTGTTGGGGTGCCCTTCCGCGCTGGCGAGCAGGCCGTCTTGCCAGGCGCCGTCGATGAACAGGCGCTCCTGCGGGCTGTGGCACAGATGCCGCTCGTCTGGCACGCTGACATGTCGAACCGGGTCCAGCCGCAGCAGGCCGATCTCGTGCAGCCAGTCGCTGACCTCGCGCGCCTCGGGGCCCGGCACCGGCAGGTAGTGCGCACCGAGCGGGCAACTGAAGCTCCCCATCGTATGGCCGCGGCTGTTACCGCCGGCGTCGTCTTCCAGCTCCAGCAACTGGGCGTCGACCACGCCGGCCTTCACCAGCGCACGCAGCGCCGACAACCCAGCGATGCCGCCGCCCAGCACGAGCGCGCCGGCGCGGTGCTGGCTCACCGGCGTGGGCAGGCTGCCGGACTTGGCCGTCAGTTCACGCAGGTGGTGGCCGCGTTCATGGCCGGCACCGACCCAGCGCGCCGGGATGTCGGCCAGGGCACGCTCGCGTTGGCAGCCCACCAGCCAGGCGGTGGGTGCCGCGCCGGCCGCTCGCAGCACCRCACGGCGCCGAGGTCCGGTGGGCGTCACAGGTGCACCTTGCCCCATTCCTCTTCGAAGGTGTGCACGAGCACCTGGTTGGACAGGCGGTTCGGCTCGGCCGGCACGCGCGCCATGTCGGGCGGAAAGTCCAGCAGCGCGTCCAGCCCCGGCAGCGTCAGAAAGCGCAGGCCGGCGGGCAGCGCGGCCGGTCGGTGCCAAGGGCGGCGGCTGGCGATGATGAAGCCCCATTCGCCGAAGCTCGGCACATGGGCGTGGTACGGCATGGTCTGCAGGCCGACCGCCTCGACAGTCGCCGCAACTGTCCAGAAACTTTTGCGCGCGATCAGCGGCGAGGTGGTCTGGATCACCGCGTAGCCGCTCGCTGACAGGTGCTGGTCGATCAGCGCATAGAAGCTGGTCGTGTAGAGCTTGCCGATTGCGAAGTTGCTGGGGTCGGGAAAGTCGATGACGATGACGTCGAACATCTCGTCGGGGTGCTGCTCGAGCCAGCCGAAGGCGTCGGCATTGACGACCTTCACCTTCGGGTTCGTCAGCGACTGCTGGTTCAGCGCGGTCAGCAACGGCTGTTGGCTGAACAGCGTGGTCATGCGCGGGTCCAGCTCGACCAGCGTCACCTGCTCGACGCTCGGGTACTTCAGCGCCTCGCGCACCGCCATGCCGTCGCCACCGCCCAGCACCAGCACGCGCTTGGGCGCGCCATGCGCAGCCATCGCCGGGTGCACCAGGGCCTCGTGGTAGCGGTACTCGTCTTTCGAATGGAACTGCAGGTTGCCGTTGAGGAACAGCCGCACGCCGCCCGAGCCGCGGCTGACGACGATGCGCTGGTAGGCGCTGGTCTCGCGGAACAGCACCGCCTCGCCATAGAAGCGCTCCTCGGCCCAGGTCGTCAGTCGTTCGGACTGGGTGAACGCGCCGGCTAGCACCAGCACCACCGCCACGCAAGCGAACGCGTGGCTGCGAAAACGCGGCAGCTCGCTGCGGAACATCCACAGCGCCCACGCCGCGACCGCCGCGTTCAACAGGCCGAAGAACAACCCCGTGCGCACGAGACCGAGGTGCGGCACCAGCAGCAGCGGAAAGGCCACTGCAACCACCAGCGCACCGAGGTAGTCGAAGGTCAGCACCTGCGCGACCAGGTCCTTCAGCCCGTAGCGCTGGCTGAACTGACGCTTCAGGATCCGCATCACCAGCGGGATTTCCAGCCCGACCAGCGTGCCGACCAGCCCGACGCCGCCGTACATCAGCACGCGGAACGGCCCCATGTTGGCCGCCGGCAGGCTGGCATGCGCGGCGAACAGCCCCGCCGGCATCAGGCCGCCCGCCAGGCCAACCAGCAGCTCGATGCGCAGGAACTGCGCGACCAGCTGGCGCTCGATGAAGCGCGACAACCATGAGCCCAGGCCCATTGCCGCCAGGTAGCAGCCGATGACTGTCGAGAACTGCAGCACCGAGTCGCCGAGCAGGTAGCTGGCCAGCGCACCCGCCGCCAGCTCGTAGACCAGCCCACAGGCGGCGATGACGAACACCGAAGCCAGCAGCAGCGTTTCGGCCGGCGCTACCCGTGCTGGCGCAGGGGACGATTCAATCGAGGGGGTTGGCATGCGGCGGTTCGAGGGTTAGCGTCGGCCCATGGCGCAGCGGCTCAGCCACTCCCCCGCGGCGGAACATCCGTGGGCTCGACTGCACGGCGCGCTGTTCCGCTGGCGGCTGCAGCATGCGCACGCCCGTGTCGCGCAACGACGCGCCCAACTGGCGCATTGGCTCGACGGTGTCGACGCCGCCACCTTCGAACRCAACGGCTTCCTGGTCAAGCGCCATGTGCTGCCTGACGAGCAGTTCGAGGCCTTGTGCCAGCAGGTGCTGCACCAGCGCGCGCCGGCCCACGAGATGCTGCAGGGCGACACCGTGACACGCCACATCGCGATCGGGCCAGCCCTTCTGCGGGCCGCACCGGCGTTGGCTGCACTGCTGCAGGGGCGCCTGTGGAACGGGCTGACGCGTTACGTCGCGGCGGCCGACCATGCGCCCGAAGCCTATGTGCAGACGATGGTCACCCACACCCGCCCGATGGCGCGCGATCCGCAGACCATGCTGCATGCCGACAGCCACCGGCCGTTGATGAAGGCCTGGTTCTTTCTGAACGACGTCGGCGACGACGAGGCGCCGCTTTGCTACGTGCCGGGCTCGCACCGCTTGACGCCCGCGCGGCTGGACTGGGAATCGCAGCACGCCGAAGAGGCGGCCGAGCGCGGCCGGCCCGCGGCGTCCAACGGGCTGTACCGGGTCGACAAGAACGAGCTGGGTTCGATGGGCCTGGGTCACCCCACCCGGCTGGTGGTGCCGGCCAACACCTTGATCGTGGCCGATACCTTCGGCTTTCACAAACGCGCGCAGGCCAAGCGGCCGACGATGCGGGTCGAGCTGTGGGCCGGCGGCCACAAGCACCAGGGCGCGCCGGCCGGGCCGCTGACCCACCTGGCGCAGCGCCTGGGGAGCCACTTCAACGGATGGTCTCTCCATGCCGACCCGTGGCATGCCCGCGGGTCGATGCCGCCCGACGTGCTGCCGCACTGGCGGCCGCAGGACGCGGCCTGCGACGACGCGCGCCACGGCGCTTACTGAACGCACCCCCAGGTCCGAGCACGCTCGGCCCGCCCCCCGCGGGGGACTGAGAAACTCGGGAACGGCCCTTCGTTTCTCAGGACACGACGAGCCACGCACCCGTCAGCCGTGAATCGCCGCGGCCACGATCAAGCCGATCGCGATCGCGGTCGAGCCGACGACGATCGCCAGCGCGGTGTTCTTCTTCTCGCAGATCTCGCCCCACAAGTCGTAGGGCGTGATCTTGTCGACGATGACGAAGCAGATCCAGAAGATCGCCACGCCCAGCAGGGCGAACAGCAACGAGCCGAAAAACACCTCGGGCTTCAGCCACTCGATTCCCATCATGTTGATTCCTTTCCTTCACGCATGTGAATGACGTCTGCCGCGAGACTCCCGATTAGGCGCGCGCAGCGCCGCCGCCCATCAAGTGGCGTGCGCGGATCCGGCTTGGCCGGTCCGCTGCGCGAGCCCCCTCGGGGGGCAGCCCCCGGAAGGGGGCGTGGGGGTTTCATTTATGTCCACCACCACCGCTGGAAAAGCCGCCGAAAGAGCCGCCGCCAGAGCGGAACCCGCCCGACGAGCGCTGGTTGCGCAGGCATTGCTGGTACTCGGCGCTGGCCTCGCCGAAGGTCGACTTGGTGTCGTCGCAGTCGTCGTCGCTGCAGCGCGACATCATCACCACCACCGCGATGACGACGATCAGGATGATCACGCCCTGGCTCAGGCCACTGCCGCCGCTGGTCGACTTGGTCAGACCCGACAGCGGGCTGCTGTCGCGTGACAGTGCGGCGCGGTCTTCGGGGCCGATGCGAAAGGCGGTGGCGACTGCCGATGCGTCGATCGCCTGGCCCAGCGACCACACCACCTCGGTCGGCCAGCGGCCTTCGGCGTCGGGTTTACCGGCCGCTTGCGAGGTCTCTTCGCGCGACATCTTGCCGCCGCGTGGGCCGTCGTAGTCGGTGACGTCGGCTTCCTCGTCGCGCCGCACACGCCAGTAGAACTCGCCCTGGACCCAGGTGACCTTGGCGCGGTAGCGGTAGCGTTGCTTGAAGTACTGGTCTTTCCAGTTCGCGCCGCGCGCGCTGACCTGCGGCACGCCGGTCATCGGCTTGACCCAGCTCCAGCCGTCTTCTGCGTCGACGAGGAAAGCGAAACCCGCCGTGCGGTTGTACAGCAGGTATTCGCGCCAGAAAGTCTGCTCTTCCTCGTCGTCGCCGGGGCTGGGCAGGTCGCAGCGCTCCATGTAGCCGACGACCTGCCAGTCGATCGGCTCGCCGTCGCCGAGCGCCAGCTTGGCCGTGCGGCCGAGCGGGATCTGCGGTGCGAGCCCACCCGGGCCGGAGTTGTTTTGCGCGTAGTAGGTCAGGTCGACGCCGACGGCGCCCGCCGTGGTCGACAGGTCGACGACGGCCCGGCACTGTGGGCAGCTCATCGACTGGGTGGTCGACAAGGTCGGCGCCAGCGATGCACCGCAGCTTGGGCACGGCACGGTGCGGCCCTGCAGCGTCTTCTCGCTCGTTTCGCGCAAGCCGCTCAGACTCAAGGTCGACAACGCCACCGACTGGCCGACCGACCAGGTCGGCTCGGTCGGGTGGGTGTAGTCCAGCGTGCCGACTTCGCCGACGGTGTTGCGCAGGTCGACGACCGTGAACTCGCCCTGCAGCAGCGGCGGCCGCGGCAGCTCGCCCTCGGCAGCCAGCAGCTTCGCCTGCACGACCGACGCAACGCTCCACGCGTTGGGGCCGATCAGCCGGCGCTGGCCGGCGTGCATTTCCTGCGGCGTCGGCAGGTCGGGCGGCGCCGGCTGGTCGAAGGCCAGCACGTAGGCGCCGTTGTCCTCACTCAGCCAACCAGACTTCGGCACGCCATCGGCGCCCGCGGCGTCGAACAGCACATGCCATTCGTTCCAGGTGCCGTCGGCATAGGCGTACTGCAGGCGCCCGACGACCGTGAACGACACGCCCTGGTGCTTGCCGCGCACACCGAGCTGCAACGGCGAATGGTCATCGAACAGCTCGGCACTGACGCCGATGCGGCGCAGCGTGTCGCCATCGCGCAGCACGGTCGAGCGGCAGAAGCTGCAGACCGCACTGGCCGACGCGGCCGAGGCGAACTCGACCGGCGCGCCGCAGCCCGGGCACGCGGCTCGCCAGGCCCGCTGCGCACGTGGCGGCGGGCCGGATGATGGAGGTTCAGTCGCCAAGATTCAGCGGCAGCGGGCGGCTGATCGTCAGACCAGCTTTTTCAGCAGCTCGGCCTTCTTGGTATTGAACTCTTCCTCGGTCAGGATGCCCTTGCCCTTCAGGTCGGCGAGCTTTTCGATCGTGGCCATCACCTCGTCGGGGCGGATGGCCGCTGGCGCCGCGGCTGCCCCCGGCGGCGGCATCTGCGCCCCGCCACTGTTCAGGCCCTGGCTGATCTGGTTGGCCAGCATCTGGCCCATCGCGACGCCGGCGCCCAGGCCCATCGCGTCGCCGGCAATGCCGCCACCACCCTGGCCCACGCCTTGGGCCATCGTCGGCAGCGCCTGCGCGGCCTGGTACTGCATGAACTGGCCCATGTTGTTGCCGACCATGCCCATGCCGATCTTCTGGTCGAGGATCTTCTGCAGCTCTTCAGGCAGCGACACGCTTTGCAGCGTCACGCCTTCGAGCTTCAGGCCCAGCGCCGCGAACGACGGCTCGGTCGCCTCTTTCAGCTGCTTGGCGAACTCGATCTGGTTCGCGGCCAGGTCGAGGAACGGGATGCCGCTGGCCGCGACCGCGTCGCTGATGTGCTGCAGCATCAGGCCACGCAGCTGACCGTCGAGGTCCTCGACGGTGTAGCGGTCGCGTGTGCCCGAGATCTCGTTGTGGAACAGCTTCGGGTCGGCGACGCGGTAGGCGTAGTTGCCGAAGGCGCGCAGGCGCACCGCGCCGAAGTCCTTGTCGCGGATGGTCACCGGCTGCGCGGTGCCCCAGCGCTGGTCGATCTGCTGCCGCGTGCTGAAGAAGTAGACGTCGCTCTTGAACGGGCTCTGGAACAGCTTGTCCCAGTTCTTCAGGTAGGTCAGCACCGGCAGCGTCTGCGTCGTCAGCTTGTACATGCCGGGGCCGAAGACGTCGGCCACGCGGCCTTCGTTGACGAACACCGCCATCTGGCTTTCGCGCACCGTCAGCGAGCCGCCGTACTGGATTTCGTTGCCCGCCATCGGGTAGCGCCAGGCGAGCGTGCCGTCGCCACTCTCGGTCCATTCCAGAATGTCGATGAACTGTTTCTTGATGAARTCCATCAGGCCCATGGCAGCCATCCCCCAAGTGTGGTCGGCACCTGCCGACGCGACGAATAATACGCGCCACTTTGTCGATTGAACGGGCCACGCCATGCCGAACGACACCGCCGCTGTCAACCATCCTCATGAAACCGCTGCGCTGGCGACAGTCCCGTTGCGCCTGGCCGTCATCGGCGCCGGCCCGGTCGGGCTGACGCTGGCGCTGTTCGCCGCGCGGCTGTGGCCTGCCGCGGAGATCACGCTGTTCGACGCCCGCCCGGCCGGGCAAGACGTGTCGAGGGACCCGCGCACGCTGGCGCTGAGCCTGGGCAGCGTGCAACTGCTGCAGCGGCTGGACGTGTGGCCCGCCGATCAAGCCCAGGCCATCACGCAGGTTCACGTGTCGCAGGCCCCGCCGACGCTGACCGGCCTGCCGATCAAGCCCGAGTTGGTCATCAACGCGTTCGACGAGGGCGTTCCGCAACTCGGCGCGGTGCTGCGCTACGGCCAGGTCGTAGCGCCGCTGCAGCGGGCGTGGGAGGTCGAATGTGCGGCCGCACCGGCGCGTTGCCACTTCCGCCTCGGCACGCCGGTGTCGGCGCTGAAGCCCTTGCCGGACAAGCGGGTCGAGATCGACGCCGGCATCGCCGAGGTCTTCGACCTCGCGGTGGTCGCCGAAGGTGGTGTCTTCGCCGACCAGACGCGCAAGAGCCTGACCCACGACTACGAGCAGACGGCGTGGGTCGGCAATGTGCAGCTGGACAACAGCGCCGCGCCCGGCATGGCGTTCGAGCGTTTTACCCGCCATGGCCCGGTGGCGCTGCTGCCGCTCAAAGCCGAGCCCGGCGATGCGCCGACGCGCCGGCGTGCGGCGTTGGTGTGGTGCGTTCCGCGCGACGACGACCCGGTCGCGCCGCTGAACGACCACCAACGCATGAAAGTGCTGGCCACGTTGCTGCCCGAGGCAGCGGGCGTGCTGCGCGAGGTCGGCCCGCTGAAGTCATTCGCACTCGGCCTGAACGCCGAGCGCACGCTGGTCGACGGCCGTCAGGTGCGCATCGGCAATGCCGCGCAGACGCTGCACCCGGTCGCCGGCCAGGGCCTGAACCTGGGCCTGCGCGACGCCTTCACGCTGGTGCAGACGCTGCGTGACGCCAAGAGCGTGGACAGCGCGCTGCGCCGCGTCGAATGGTCACGCGCACCCGACCGCTGGAGCGTGATCGCCGCGACCGATTTCCTCGCCCGCAGCTTCACCTGGCAGCTGCCCGGCATGGCGGCGGTGCGCGGCCTGGGCATCGCGGCTTTGCAGGCGCTGCCGCCGGTGAAATCGGCGCTGGCACGGCAGATGATGTTCGGCCGGCGCTGAAGCCGCGGCGCGCGGCAGATCACCGCGCGTTGACGGGCCGGGCGCAAGCGCCTATGTTGCGCGCTGTGGGCCTGCCGGGCCGACGAGGTGCCGACCCCGCCCACGTCTCACAGGGGGTGGGCCATGAGCCTCTTCCACGAACCGCAGCGGGCTTGGCGGGCACTGGCCTGGATGGGGCTGCTTGCCGCAGCGCCGCTCGGTGGCCAGGCCGCTGAAACGGCGCATGTTCCGCGTGTCGCGGCGGACTACCAGCTGGTGCACAGCTTCGCCGGCGCGGACGGGTTCAAGTCCCAGTCCGCGTTGATCGCGGCGGGAGACGGCCAACTGCTCGGCACCGCGTTCGGCGGCGGCGCGATCGGCCAGGGTGACGGCACGGCCTTTCGCCTCGCGCCAGACGGCCATCTGGCCGTGGTGCACAGCTTCGACGGCCGCCGCGGCGGCGAGGGCCCGGTGGGGCTGACCCGCGCGCAAGACGGCAACTTCTACGGTGTCACGACGCGCGGTGGTCGTTTCTTGCAAGGCACGGCCTACCGAATGACCCCGCAGGGCGAAGTAACGGTGCTGCACTCATTCCACCAGGACGGCCAGGATGGCTCGACACCGCAGGCGCCGCTGCTGCAGGCCAGCGACGGCCACTTCTACGGCACCACCAGCTATGGTGGCCGCCATGGCTGGGGCAGCGTGTTCAGGCTGACGGCGCAAGGGCAGCTGACGGTGCTGCACTCGTTCGACAACGACGGCCACGATGGCCAGGGCCCCGGCCAGGCCGGCCTGATCCAGGCCCGCGACGGTGACCTGTACGGCAGTACGCAAGGCGGTGGTGAGCATGGCCTGGGCACGGTCTTTCGGTTGCGAACCGACGGCAGCTTGTCGATCCTGCATTCGTTCCAGGGGCCGGACGGCCGGGCACCTTCGTCGGCATTGATCGAGGCGCCCGATGGGCAGTTCTACGGCGTCACTGCTGGTGGCGGCGCGTACCGGCGAGGCACCGTCTACCGCCTGGACCGCGACGGCGGGGTCACCGTGCTGCACGCGTTCTCCGGCCGGCACGGCGACGGGGCCGACCCGGCCGGCGACCTGCTGCTGGCACGCGACGGCCAGTTCTACGGCGTCACCCAGCGCGGCGGACGCCACGACGGCGGCATCGTCTACCGCATCGCCGCCGGCGGAACATTCAGCCGCCTGCATTCGTTCAACCCGGCCGCGCCGGACGGCCACATGCCGTGGGCCGGGCTGGTCGAAACAAACGACGGCGAGTTGTACGGCAGCACCTACCAGGGCGGCGCGCACGATGCCGGTGGCATCTTCCGCATCCGCTTGCGCTGAAGCGATCGCGTCAATGCCGGCAAGGTGTCGATCCCCGGGGGCTTGCACTCCGAGTCGAGGTGGCCAGCGAGAGCACGATTCGTAACGTCATGGGCAGTGTTCCGGTGAGTTTGGGGGTTAGAGTGCCACCAAACAAAACTGGAGACACCGTCATGACTTTTTCTGCCTCACTGTTTCGACCTTCGCGCCGCCTGGCGTGGTGTGCCTGGGCGCTCGTGTTCGCGTCGCCGTTCGCGGTTCGGGCCGAGGCCGGCGCCGACACGTTGGCGGCCAAGTTCGAGTTGCTGCATTCGTTCGACGGCCATGACGGCCACTACCCGCGGCACAGCCTCATCATGGGCAAGGACGGCCTGGTGCATGGCGGCGCCCTCACCTCGTTCAAGATCACACGGGCTGGCGAGTTCACGGTCGTCAACGCCTTCGACAAGCGCCATCTGGGATGGCAGGCCAAGGGGCTGGTGCAGGCGGCCGATGGCCTGTACTACGGTGGCGCCTACATGGGCGGTGACCTCAAGAGCGGCACCGCCTACCGCATGACGCCGCGGGGCAAGGTGACCTTGCTGCACACCTTCGACATCACCACGACCGAGGGTGGCAACCCTTGGGCGCCGTTCCTTCAAGCCAGCGATGGGGCTTTCTACAGCACCACGAGCGACGGCGAGAACGGCAGCTGCGGCAGCCTGTTCCGACTGACACCCGCCGGTGAGTTCACGGTGCTGCATCAATTCACGCTGGCGCCGAACAACGCCTGTGGCGCAGACACGTGGGCCCTGATGCAGGCGAAGGACGGCCACATCTATGGCGTCACCGAGCGTGGCGGCGCCTCCAACGGCGGGGCCATCTACCGTTGGACCTCGGGCGGCACCTGGGAGCTTTTGCACTCGTTCCAGGAGACAGGGCTGCCCGGCTGGCACCCCAACTCCGGTCTGGTGCAGGTGGCCGACGGCGCCATCTATGGCACCACCTACGAAGGCGGCGAAAACGGCAATGGCGCCTTCTACCGCTTCGACCCCGACACCCGCACGGTGAGTGTCGTCAAGGCCTTCGGCAGCGAGCTTGCCGATCCGCGGCATCCGAGGGGTGAGTTGCTGCTGGCGCGCGACGGCAACCTCTACGGCACCACGATTTACGGCGGCGAACACGAGTCGGGCGCCGTCTACCGCCTGACGACCGCCGGAGAGCTGACGACGATCTTCTCTTTCCCGCACGAAACCAAGAAGCTCGGCTACATGCCTTTCGCCGGTCTGGTCGAAGGCCGCGACGGTGAGTTCTTCGGCACCACGCACTACGGCGGTGAGTTCGGCTACGGCACCATCTATCGCCTGGTGCTGAAGTAACGCACCGACAGGTGCAGGTGTTGCGGCCGGTCAGCGACCGGCGCGCCACTGCGCCGCCCCGAGCTTGAACAGCACATGCGGCCGCACCCGGTGGCCCTCGGGCACACCGGGGTGATCGAAAACTTCGCCGCTGTCGACGAGGCCGATGCGGTGCATCACCGCCTGCGAGCGGGTGTTGGTGCAGGCCGTCATCGAGACGATTTCTTCGAGCCCGAGGCGCTCGAAGCCGGCCGCCAGCGCCGCGCGTGCCGCTTCGCTGGCGAAGCCGTGGCCCCAGTGCGCATGGGCCAGGCGCCAGCCGACCTCGACGCAGGGCGAGAAGTGGAACTGGCGCTGCGGGATCGACAGGCCGGTGAAGCCGATGAACTCGCCGGTGTCCACGCGTTCGACGGCCCAGTTGCCCCAGCCGCGGGTGGCGAACGCGGCCATGCAGGCGTCCACCGTGGCGTCGCTGCGTTCGCGCGGGATCAACCCCGGGAAGTGCTCCATCACCCGAGGGTCAGCGTTCAGCTCGGCGAAGGGTTCGCGGTCCTCTTCGCGCCATTGGCGCAGCAGCAAGCGCGGCGTCTCAAGTTCGATGGGCGTCATGCCTCGACCACTTTCAGGAACAGGTCGCGGTCCGGTGCGAAGTTCGCGTACAGCGGCAGCAGGCCGCCACCAATCGCACGCGCGTCCGAGCCGATCGTGCCGGCCATCAGCTCGGGCCGGACCACGCCCTCCCAGCTGTAGCGCGACAGCGCGGCGTCGACCTCGCGCAGCAGCGCGGCGAGCAGCGGCCGGGCCAGGTTGCCGTCGATGATCACGCCGTCCAGGTCGAGCAAACAGGCGGCGCTGTTCGCCGCCAGTGCGACCGCGGTGCCGGCTTCGTGCAGCCAGGCGCTGGTGTGCGGCAGCCAGGGCGCTTCGAGCACTCGCTCGTCGCCGCTGGCGGCCACCTCGAGGCCAGCTTCGAGGTAGCGTGCTTCCAGCGTCAGCAACGAGGCCACGCTCAGCAGCTGCGGCGGTGGCGCGCTGCTGCCGGCCGCGGCCAGGCCCAGYGGCAACGAGCCGATCGCGCCGGCGTTTCCGTGCAGGCCGGCGCGCAAATGACTGTCGATCACCAGGCCGCCGCCGATGAAGGTGTCGACGAAGACGTAGAGAAAACTCTTGACGCTGCGCCCGCGCCCGGCGACCAGCTCGGCCACGCAGGCGGCAGCGGTGTCTTTCAACAGCGCGACCTCGAGTCCGGTCTGGCGCTCGACCTCGGTGCGCAGGTCGGTGCGCTCCCACGCGTCGACCAGCGTTTGCGGAAAGCCCAGCAGCGACTGCCAACCGCCCATCGACAAGGGTGCCGCGATGCCGATGCCCTGCAAGCGCTCGCGGCCCGCGTCGCCCAGCCGCCGCGTCAGGCCCTGCACCCGCAGCACGATCTCGGCCAGCACCAGCGCAGGGTCAGGGAAGTCGTAGTCGCGGGTCGAGCGTTCGCGCACCCGGCCTTCGAAGTCGACCAACAGCACATCGAGGTTGCGCCGGCCGACCTTGACGCCGATCGAGTAGGCGCCATCCGGGTTCAGCGCCAGCGGCACCGAGGGTTGGCCGACCTTGCCGCGCTGCGGCGCACCCTTGAGCAGCAGGCCGTCGTCGAGCAGGCTCTTGGTGATCAGCGAGACGGCCTGCGCGGTCAGGTGCGTCAGCCGCGCCAACTCGGCGCTGGGCAGCGCGCCGTGCAGGCGAATGGCTTGCAGGATCACGCGCTCGTTGTACTGGCGCAGCCCACCCTGGCTGGAGCCGCGTGGGCGCAGCCTGGTGTTTTCAGCGTGAGGAGGGTGGTCAGGGTCGATCGACATAGACGAACGCCGCGGCGCAGGCCGCGGCGCTTAAGGAACCAGGGCTTCGCAGATCACGCCCTTCTTGAACAGGAAGTTGCCATAGGGTTGCAGTTCGCCGGTCAGCACGATGGCTTGTGCGGCGCGAACGCGATCGTAGAACGCAAAACGCTCGGTGGCTTCGCATTGCGCGGGTTTCGCGTGACCGGCCTCGTCGAGCCAGGCCAGCATGCGGCGTTGCAAGGCGCTGAGTGTGCCCGGCGAGTACTCGCTGACCTGCATGAAGGCCACCGGCTGGACCACCGCCGCATCCAGCGGCAGCAGCGACAGCACGGCTCGGCTCACGCGCTCTACCCCGGCACCCGGCAGGTGCAGCACCGGCTTGCCCTGGGCCAGCGAGTGGGCCGAGAAGTTGGCGTCTGCGATGACGATCTCTTCGCCATGGCCCATCTCGGCCAGCAGCTTCAGCAGGTCGGGCGTCAGCAGGGGATCGAGTCCCTTCAGCATGTCAGTGGTTCCGTGGTGTTTTGGCGAGGCTTCGGAGGGAACAGGTCGTGGCGGCAGGGTGGTGGCGGTGCCCCCGTTCTCCGGCCCACGCTCGCGGGGCACCGTCGAGCCACGCGACGCACAGCCGCGTCATCACCGTGGTGCCCTCGCACGGGGGTGGCGACCGCGAATGGGGCCTGCGCCCGGAGGCACCACCACCACCCTGCAGGCACCACCGGTGGCAGGGCACGCCTGAGCAAGTCGCTACATATCCTTGGTGGGTGGCTCGGGGGTGCGGGCGCAGGCCCCATTCGCGGTCGCGCCAACATGGGCAAGCGCCAGCAGTTCAGACCGAGAGACCGGCGTACGCCGAACACATTGCCCCGCGAGCGTGGGCCGGAGAACGCACCCCCGGGCCGCCCGCCACGTGCCAACCTTCGCAGGTGGAAGGCTGCACCATTTCGGCGTTGAGGCGTCATCATCAAGCCAGGCACTCCGCCGGGATCTGCTCCGGCGGCATC
Source organism: Ideonella sp. P3_A4 (assembly GCF_056403075.1). Classification (NCBI taxonomy): domain Bacteria; kingdom Pseudomonadati; phylum Pseudomonadota; class Betaproteobacteria; order Burkholderiales; family Sphaerotilaceae; genus Ideonella; species Ideonella sp. P3_A4. The sequence continues at coordinate 24,286 of NZ_JBFUGE010000016.1, forward strand.
GCGCCGGTCATCACCGCGACGGTATCGCTCATGCTGATCTTCTTCGGGTTCAGCACCGCAGCGCGTTTGCCGAGCCGTGCGACGTGGATGCGATCGGCGATCTCGAACACATGCGGCATGTTGTGCGAGATCAGGATCACCGGCAGGCCCTTGTCGCGCACTCGGCGGATCAGCTCGAGCACCATGTTGCCTTCCTTGACGCCGAGTGCTGCGGTGGGTTCATCAAGAATCACCACGTGCTCGGCAAAGGCTGCCGCGCGTGCCACCGCCACGCACTGGCGCTGGCCGCCTGACAGCGTCTCGACCGCCTGCGTCATCGAGCGGATGCCGACCTTTAGATCCGCCATGCGCGCGACCGCGGTCTCCAGCATCTTTTTCTTGTCGAGCATGCGCAGCACGTTGCCGAGAAAACCTTCGCGCCGCATCTCACGGCCGAGGAACAGGTTCTCGGTGATCGTCATCGCCGGGGCGACCGCCAGGTCCTGGTAGCAGCATTCGATGCCGGCTCGGCGTGCGTCCATCGGGTTCTTGAATCGGATCGGCCGGCCGTCGAGCTGGATCTCACCTTCATCGGGGATCGTCGCGCCCGACAGCGCCTTGATCAGGCTGGACTTGCCGGCGCCGTTGTCGCCGATCACCGCGAGGATCTCGCCGGCGCGCAACTCGAAATCGGCGCCATCGAGCGCGGTGACTTGGCCGTAGCGCTTGACCAGGCCCTTGGCCTGCATCACGAGGGGTTGGGTGGCCATCATGGTCTCCTGGTCAGCGTGACGCTTTGCGCGAGAGTTGGTCGACCGTGACTGCGAGGATCACGAGGATGCCGGTGACCAGCACCTGGTAGACCGACGACACGCCCATCAGCGTCAGGCCGTTGCGCAGCACGCCGACGACCACCGCACCGGCGAGCGAGCCGAGGATCACGCCGCGGCCGCCGAACAGGCTGGTGCCTCCCAGCACGACCGCGGTGATCGCATCGAGGTTCTCGGTCTGGCCGGCGTTCGGGTCGCCGACGCCCGTGCGGGCCACCGCGAGCAACGAAGCGATGCCGTAGAACACGCCGGCCAGCACGTACACGCCGAGCAGCACGCGATCGGTCGGGATGCCGACCAGCCGCGTCGCCTCGGGGTTGTTGCCGACCGCGTAGACATGCCGCCCGGCGCCGGTCTCGCGCAGCCAGAACCACGCGCCCAGGTACAGCGCGATCATCAGCACCACGCCATACGACACCTGTGCGCCGCCGAGCGCAAAGGTGTTGCCGAGCCAGGTCATCGAGTCGGGCAACTCGGTCACCGTTTGCGCACCCGAGTACAGCTGGGTGATCGCAAACGCGATGTTGTAGGTGCCGAGCGTGACGATGAACGGCGGCAGTTTGATGCGCGTGACGAGCAGCCCGTTGAGCAGCCCGAACAGCGCGGTGACGCCGATGCCCGCCAGCACCGCGAGCGGCACCGGCACCCCCATGTCGGCGACGAGCTTGGTCATCACGATGCTGCCCAGCGCCATCACCATGCCGCAGGAGAGATCAATGCCGGCGGTCAGGATGATCAGCGTCTGGCCGATCGCGATCACGCCGACGACCATCACCTGCTGCAGGATCAGCGACAGGTTGCCGCCGCTAAAGAAGTGGTCGGTCGTGACCGCGAAGAAAGTGCAAGCGATGAAGAGGGCGATGAAGGGCCCGAGCTGGCCGATCGGTGGGAGTTTGCTCTTCGAGGTGTCCATGCAGCGGGCGTCCTGGGCGGAGTGACAGCGTGGCTCACAGGGCCGGCAGGCGGCCCCGTGCATTCGTCAATGGCTCAATGCCGCGGACTCATTTTTTGCCCCAGCACAGCTCCGTGCCGGTCTTCACGTCCTTGCTTTCGACGCCGGCCACCGCGTTGGCGGCGATCAGCGTCACACCGGTGTCGGTGTAGCCGCTGACCTTCTTGCCGGTCTTCGCGTAATCGACACCCGCCTCGACGCCCATCGCGGCCATCTTCAGCGGGTACTGCTGCGAGGTCGCGGTGATCACGCCCTTGCCGACGTTGGCCACGCCTTCGCAGCCGCCGTCGACCGAGACGATGACCACGCCCTTTTCCTTGCCGGCCTTCTTTAGCGCGTTGTAGGCACCGGCCGCGGCGGGCTCATTGATCGTGTAGACCACGGTGACGTCAGGCGCCTTCTGCAGGCAGTTCTCCATCGCCGTCTGGCCCTTGGCGCGGTCACCGAAGCTGTCGGCCATGCAGACGATGGCAGCGTCCTTGCCCAGCTCGTTGGTCTTCGCGTCCGGTGCGGCCAGGCCGAAACCTTTCAGGAAGCCGTTGTGGCGCTGCGCGCCGACCGGGTGGCCGGGGAACAGGTCCAGCATCACGATTTTGGCCGGCTTGGCGCCCAAGGCTGCCTTGGCGTACTGGCCGATCAACACGCCGGCCTTGTAGTTGTCGGTCGCGAACAGAGCGTCGGTGCCGTCGGCCGGGTCGGTCGGGCTGTCCAGCGCGATCACCATCACGCCCTTGTCGCGCGCCTTCTTGATCGCCGGCAGGATGGCCTTCGAGTCGCTCGGCGTGATCAGGATCGTCTTGGCGCCGCCAGCGATCATGTTTTCCATCGCCGTCACCTGGCCGGCGTTGTCGCCGTCGGTCTTGCCGGCGCCGCTCAGCAGCTTCGCGCCTTTGGCCTTCGCGGCCTCGGCAGCGCCTTCCTTCATCTTGACGAAGAAGGGGTTGGTCTCGGTCTTGGTGATCAGGCCGATCACCGGTTCGTCGGCGGCCTGCGCAGCGAAGGCGGACGCACACAAGGCAGCTGCCAGGGCGGCCAGGCGCGTGGCGGTCGGGGCGGCGGGGAAGCGGGTCATGCGGTGTCTCCTGCGAGTTTGTCGGTGAGCGGTGGGCGGATTGGCACTGATCGTCTCAGCGTCGGCGCATCGTATTAAATAAATCAAGTGGATTGATTAATGGAAAACCCCAGGGCCGGCGGCGGCGTTGGCGCGGCATGCTGGCGGCCACGGATGCGGTGGGACCACCAACCGTTCCGATCGCCGACGACGCTGTCGGTGACCAATCTGAACTCAAATAAGGAAGCACTCACATGTTCGTTGTCTGCGGCGAAGCCTTGTTCGACGTGTTCGCCGCCGGCGACACGCCCGGCGGCATGGCACTCGACGGCCGCATCGGCGGCTCACCGTTCAACGTCGCGCTCGGGCTGGCCCGGCTGGACCAACCGGTGGCCTTCTTCGGCGGCATCTCGCAAGGCTTTCTGGGCGCGCGGCTGATGCAGGCGCTGCAAGACGAAGGCATCCGGACCGACCTGGTGCAGCGGCTGGACGCACCGACGACCTTGAGCCTGGTCGGGCTGGATGCGCGCGGTGTGCCCTCGTACAGCTTCTATGGCGAGGACGGCGCCGACCGCGTGGTGCCGCTGACCGCCGCCGGCGCCGTGCCCGACACGACTCGCGCGATCCACTTCGGCTCGTACGCGATGGTGGTCGAGCCGGTCGCGTCGACCCAGCGTGCGCTGGCCGAGCGGCTGCACCAGCGTTGCGTCGTCGCCTACGACCCGAACGTGCGTATCAATGTCGAACCGGACCTGGGCCGCTGGCGCGAGACGATCGACTGGATGGCGGCGCGTACCCATCTGCTGAAGGTCAGCGATGAAGACCTGGCGTTGCTGTACCCCGGTGTGCCGCATGCCGAGCTGGCGGCGCGCTGGCGTGCGGCTGGCGTCGCCGCGGTGGTGGTCACGCTCGGTGGCGAAGGGGCGCGCGCCTACCTGCACGACGGTGAGCTGCCGATCGCGCCTGTGCCCACGACGGTGGTCGACACGGTCGGTGCCGGTGACACCTTCCAAGCTGCGATGTTGACGGCTTTGGCCGAGCGTGACGCGCTGAACCCGGCAACGCTGAAGGTGCTGCCGAGTGCGTTCTGGGCCGAGGTGCTGGGCTTTGCGGCGCGCGCCGCGGCGATCACCTGCGGCCGGCGTGGGGCCGATCTGCCGCGGCGCGCGGAGTTGACCTGACGCGCTTGGGCAATCGTGCTTTCAGCGTGCCGAGGTCGTGGCGACAGGGCGGCGGCGGTGCCCCCGTTCTCCGGCCCACGCTCGCGGGGCACTGTCGCGGCACGCGATGGACAGCCGCATCAACACCGTGCTGCCCCTGCGGCGTGGTGGCGACCGCGAATGGGGCCTGCGCCCGGATGCACCACCACCACCCTGCAGGCACCACCAGCGGCAGTGCACGCCTAAGCAAGCCGCTGCGTGTCCTTGGTGGGTGGTTCGGGGGTGCGGGCGTAGGCCCCATTCGCGGTCGCCCCAACATGGGCAAGCGCCAGCGGTTCAGACCGAGAGACCGGCGCATGCGCAACACGGTGCCCCGCGAGCGTGGGCCGGAGAACGCACCCCCGGGCCACCCACCACGCACCGCGCTCTGCAGGCAAACCGATCAAAAGACCTTGGCGGCGCCCGCAGCGTCGACCAGGCGCTGCAGCAGCGCCTCGATCTGCACCCGCGTGTCGCCCGACGGCGGTGAACCGGAGCGCGCCGTCCACAACAGCAGCCCGTTGCCGACGTCGCTGACGCGCGCATCAGCGGCAAAGACCGTGTTGGCCGTCGTGCCACCGATAGGCACCGACACACCCAGCCCGACCGACGTGCTGCGGCCGAAGCTGAAGCCGCCGAAGCCGATCGACAAGCCCGAGCCCGATGAGCCGCTGGCGTAGTTGGCCTCTGGCCCGACGCTGGCGACCCACACCGCGCGGACACCTGCCGCACGGGCCTCGGGCAGGTAACGGCTGTCGTCGCGCGCCTGCGTGACGGGCGGCGGCGCCGTGTCCGGTCTCAGCACAGGCGTCAGGCCACGGGTGCGCAACTCGGCCGCCAATTTGTCCAGGCAGATGCGCCCCAGCACTTCTTCCGGTGCCTCGCAAACGACCAACACCTTGGCGCCTTGAAGCGGCGTGTTGGCCAGCTGCGGCGACGACCATTGCGCATCGACCGTGCGCGTGGCGCAAGCGCCCAGCCCGGCCACGCTGGCGAGCGCGGCGATCAACAGAAAGCGGTTCATGAACTCGACTCCGGCAAAGCGTGTTCCCAGGTGCACCGAGCATGCACCGAAGAGCCACGCTGCGGGAGAGACTAAGGCAACACCCGCACCCGGATGTTGCGGAAGTGCACCTCGCTCTCGGGGTCGTGGCCTTGCAGCGCAAAGGTGCCGCTGGCCAGCAGGCGCTGCTCGAGGCCCTTGGGCCGGGCGGGAATCGCCTCTTCGGTGTAGTCGGCCACGAGCTGCTGATCGATCCAGGTCTGCACATGCTTGCCGTCGACGCGCGTGGTCAGCGTGAACCACTGGCCGTCCGGCGCGACGACCTTTGGATAGTCCTGGATGCCCCACAGCCCGCCCGTGCGGCTGGGGTCGCTGTGCGAGTTGTTGACCTGCACCTCGTAGCCCTTGCTCGGCCAGCCGATCTCTTGCCACTGGGTGTGGAAGTAGACGCCCGAGTTGGCCTTGGCGGAGGTCAGCACATCGAGCTTCAACTCGAAGTTCTTGAAGTCGTGGTTGGCCACAGGCCCGAGGTAGAACAGGTGCGAACGCGGGCCTCGCACGACGATCGCGCCGTCCTTGACGCTGAACGAGCCGGGTGCGTCGCTGGCACGCCAGTCGGCCAGTGACTGGCCGTCGAACAGCAGCTGCCAGCCGGCGGCCTTGTCGTCGGGGCTGAGGGTGTTCATGTCGGCTCCAAAAGCGGTCGAAAAAGACAAGGCGAACGCGAGGCCCAAGGTACTGGCGGCAAAGCGAGGCATCAGCTGACTCCAACGATTTTCAGAACGGTGGCGGGTGGGCCGGCGAACTCGGCCGACGGGACGTTGCCGACGAAGCCCAGGTCTTTCGAGCCGGCCGGTGTGGTGTAGAAGCCGCCAGCCGTCAGGTCACGAAAGCGCGCGAAGAACTTGGCTGCCTCGGCGCGCTCGGGCGCGGCCTTGTCGGCCCAGCAGATCTCGTCGCAGATGGCGCGCTGCTCGGCCTCGCTGGCCTGGTCGAAACGGTGGCCGTGGCGGCGCTGGCTCTCGACGTCCAGCCAGGCCAGGCCTTGCAGGATCAAGGTCTTGTCCTTGGCCTGATCGGGATACGGCGCACTGATCCACTCGTCGATGAACAGGTGCACTTCGAGCTGTGCTGCACTGGGCGACAACTCGTCAGCCGGGATGATCAGCCCGCACAGTGCGGCGGCGCAACGGCGTTGCGCAGCGTTGAAGGTCAGCGGCCACAGCTCGCCGCTGCGGTAGCTCTTGACCAGCTTCGGGTCGGTGCCGTAGCCGTGTGCGGCCTTCTTCAGCGCGGGCGTCGCGCCGGCCGATGCCAAACCGGGCAGCGCGGTGGCGGCCAGCATCCATTGCAGCGAATGGCGGCGGTCCATCGTCAGATCTCCTTGCGGCGCAACTGCTCGACCAGGTGGTCGGCCGCGCGCCAGGCCAGCGCCATGATCGTCAGCGTCGGGTTCTTGTCGGCGTTCGACGCGAACGGCGCGCCGTCGGTAATGAACAGGTTCTTCACGTCCCAGGTCTGGCACCAAGCGTTGGTGACCGAAGACTTCGGGTCGCTGCCCATGATCGCGCCGCCGACCTCGTGGATGATCGAGCCGCCGGCGGCGATCGCCTTGCGGCCGTCCAACTCGGGTGTGCCATTGACGCGGCCGCCCATCGCCTCGATCACCTCGGCAAAGGTCTTCTGCATGTGCGCAGCCTGGCGCGTCTCGTGCTCGGACCATTGCCAGTGGAAGCGCAGCACCGGGATGCCCCACTTGTCCTTCGTCTGCGGGTCGATCTCGCAGTACGACTGCTCGTTTGGGATCATCTCGCCGCGGCCGGCGAAGTAGACGAACGAGCCGTAGGTGCGCCGCACGTCCTGCTTGAAGCGATGGCCATAGCTGCCCTGGGTCAGCCATTCGAGCCCCGCGCCGGTGCCCAAGCTGGGCATGCGTCGGCCGGTGCTGAGCTCGACGTGATAACCGCGTGGGAAGCCCAGCCCCCCGCTTTGCCACGCCTTGCCCTGCTGGCCATACAGCCACCACGGCGCATACAGGTGCGAGCCGCCGGCGCCGTCTTCGTTGTGCGGCGGCAGGCCTTCGAGCAGCGGCACCTGGCCGTCGAGGTCGCTGCCCACCGTGTCCATCACATAACGGCCCAGCTTGCCGCTCGAATTCGCCAGCCCGTTCGGGAACGAGGCCGACTTCGAATTCAGCAGGATGCGCACTGATTCACACGCGCTCGCGGCCAGCACCACGGCGCGGGCGGTGACCGCTTCGTGCTTGCCGTTGGTCTTGTCGACGAAGCGCACGCCCGAGGCCTTGCCTGTCTTCTTGTCCAGCGTCACCTCGTAGGCCATCGCGTTGCAGACGATGTCGAGCTTGCCGCTGGCCAGCGCCGGCGGCAGGTGCACGGCCGGGCTCTGGTAGGTGGCCTTGATCGAGCAGCCGCGGCTGCAGGGCGTTGCCCAAAAGCAGGCCGCACGCTCGCGCATCGCCTGCGCAACCAGGCGTTGGGCGTTGGGGTTGCCGGGGTGCAGCTTGGCCGGTAGCGTCTGGTGGTCGAGCGCCTTGGTCAACACCGCGCGGTGGATCGGCACCACCGGAATGCCGAGCTTGGCCGCACGCTGCTGGATCAGCCGTTCACCGACGCGCGCGGCCGGTGCCGGCAGCAGGCAGCCCTCGGGCGAGTCGGGCGTGTTCTCCAGCCCCTCGTTCGAGCCGTAGACACCGATCAGCATCTCGACCTTGTCGTAGTACGGTGCCAGCTCGTCATAGCCAATCGGCCAGTCGAAGCCCAGGCCGTCGCGCGAGTAGGGTTTGAAGTCGTACGGGCCATTGCGCAGCGCGATGCGGCCCCAGTGGTTGGTGCGGCCACCCAGCATGCGCGCGCGCCACCACTCGAACTTCCGCGCCTCGTCGGTCGAGGCTTGCGTGTAGGGCTCGCCCGGCACGGCCCAGCCGCCGTCGATCGTCGCGTCGTAAAAGCCGAAGGGCTTGTCCGGCGTGCCGGCACCACGCAGTGGCGCGTCGCCGTAGCTCTGGAACATCGGCGTCTCGGTGGCGATGTCGTAGTTGCGCCCTGCTTCCAGCATCAGCACCTTCACGCCTTCCAGCGCCAGCGTGTACGCGGTCTGCCCACCGGCAGCGCCGGAGCCGACCACGATCACGTCGTAGTCGCGTTGCAAGGTCCGCGGCGTCACGAATCCCATCAGCCCCTCCAGCCCGACAGTTGTGCGGCGGAGTTTGCCAGCGCGCCAACGCCGGTTCGGGCCGGTTGCAGGGTGTTTCCGTGCGGCCGGTTTCAGGTCGAAGTTCGACCGACGGCCGCGTGGATCAGGCCGGTGTCGCGCGCTGGCTGAGCCACCAGTCCACGTTGACCTGCAAGTTCTCGACCAGGCGGATCGTGGCGGTGGCCTGGGCGGTGATCAGGTCCATGCTCTGCTGCACCAGGTCTGCTTCCTGGTCGGCGAACTTGGACACGGTGTTGACGTGGCGGATCTCGCCCATCTCTTCGGCCAACTCGGACACCCCTTCCAGCCACTGCGCCTGCAGGCTCTGCCATTGCTGCCACAGCGCGGTGGCGAACGCCAGGCCCTCGCCCATGGTGCGTGGGTCAAGCAGGGCCGGCAGCAGCGTGACCGCCTGCATCGCGCGGGCCGATTGGCGCGTCGCTAGCTGGGTCATCAGCGAATGCAGCGTCAACGCGCGTGCCGCCGGCAACAGGGGCAATGGCGCGCGCTTCGGATGATCGGGGTGAGGCAGGGCGGCCTGCGCCAGGTGCCACTGCGCCCGCGGCAGGTCTTCGGGGCGGGCGCCGGTGGCGTCCATCATCAGGCCACGGGGGTTGCGCATCTCAGGTCTCCTGGATGGGGTCAGTGCCCGCCCAGGCGCTGCAGCATCGCGTGGATGGCGCGGATCTGGATCGCCTGTTGCGAGTAGTAGTCGGGGTGGGACGCGTCGGTGCTGCTGTAGCCCCACCAGTCCCAGCAGCCTTCGGGGTTCTGCGTGTCGCCGTCGTCGAGCCCTTCAGCCTGCGGGTACAGCACGACGATCTGGTTGGTGTCGGCGATCTCGTTGTAGCCGGTGGTCGTGAAGTAGCGGTTGCCGTAGGGCGGGTTGTTGGCGCTGTCGGCGCGCCCGTTGACCACGTCGACGTAGTTGTAGCCCTGCTTGCAGCCATGCAGCGCCACATGGATGCGGCAGCGCGCACCGTCTTCGACCGCCTTGGGCACGTAGGCATAGCCATAGGCGCTCATGCAGGCGCGGCGTTCGTTGCCGAAGAACTCGCGCTGGTCGAAGCGCAGCACGCGGCCGCTCAAGCGTTCGGCCGGCGGGTTCAGCGGGCCGTGGATGTGCTCCAGGATGTCCCAGCTCTGCATGCGCGTGCCGGGCAACCGGTTGATGTAGGGCGGCTGGTTGACGCCCAGCGGGTTGTCTTCGAGGTTGGTGGTCAGGATCGCGTGGCCGGCCGGTACGTCGTCGACGAAACGCAGGTTGCCGGGCGCAACGCCGAGCAACTCGTAGAACTGGCGCGTGGTGTTGACCACCGATGAGTCGACGACAGCGTCTTCGCTGCCGGTGAAGATGTAGAGCCTGTCGTCGGCCAGGTGGCGCAGCGGGTCGATCAGGCCGTCGCGCGCGGTCTGCCGTGCCACCGCCACCAGGCGCTCGGCATTCGGGCCGGCCTGCGGGATCAGCGGGTTCATGCAGATGAACAGCGAGTTCTGCACGTACGCGTCCTCGGCGATCGGCGAGGCGGCGCGGAACGACTCGGCGCAGCGGTAGGGCCCGCCGGCAATCACCCCCGCGCCGACGAACATCGACGAATGGKCCAGGTGCAGCTGCACCGTCATGAACGCGCCGGACGAGAGCCCGGACACCGAGCATTGCGTGAGGTCCGCGTCGAAGCGGGGCAGCGGCGCTGCCGGGGGTGAGCTCGAGGCCATCGCAATCTCCCGTGCTGTCGACCTGGCCGTGCCATTGCTGCACCGCCGCATTGGCTGCAGGCTACCCGATCACTCACCCTGCTGCCAATGGGGAGTTTGGTGCT
>NZ_JBFUGE010000017.1:0-32857 GCF_056403075.1 Ideonella sp. P3_A4
GTGCAGGGCATGTCGGCGGGGGCTGGCATGGTGGTGTCGCGGGCCATCATCCGCGACCTGTTCCCGCCGTCCGAGGCGCAGCGCGTGATGTCGCAGGTCACGATCTACTTCGGCGTCGCGCCGGCGGTCGCGCCCATCGTCGGTGGCTTCCTGTTCGTGCATGCCGGTTGGCACACGATCTTCTGGTTCCTCGTCGGCATCGGCGCCGCGCTGTGGCTGACGATGTGGCGCATGCTGCCCGAGACGCTGCACGTCAGCCAGGTGCAGGCCTTCAGCGTGCGCAACCTGTTGCGCGGCTACTGGCAGATGGTGTCCAACCCGAAGTTCATCGCACTGGCTTTCGCGTCCGGTGTGCCGTTCAACGGCATGTTCCTGTACGTGCTGTCGGCGCCGGTGTTCCTGGGCGATCTGCTGGGCCTGGGGCCGACACAGTTCTTCTGGTTCTTCATGTCGACCATCAGCGGCATCATGCTCGGTGCCTGGTGGTCAGGCCGGCTGGCGGGCAAGATCACGCCGCAGAGGCAGATCCGGCGCGGCTTTCGCATCATGGCCTTCGTGTCGGTGCTGAACGTGGCGATGAACCTGCTGCTGCCGCCGCACCCGCTGTGGGCGATCCCGCTCATCGCGTTGTTCGCTTTCGGCTGGTCGCTGATGGTGCCGGTGGTCACGCTGATGGTGCTTGACCAGGCGCCCGATCGCCGCGGCATGGCCTCGTCGCTGCAGGCCTGCATCGGCAGCGTCGCCAACGCGCTGGTGGCTGGTGCGATCGCCCCGCTGGTGATGCATTCCGCCCCCAGCCTGGCGGTGGCCTCGCTGCTGATGATGGGCATCGGCGTGGTCGCCTGGGCCTGGGTCAAGCCGCGGCTGCACCTGGCGCCTTAGCCAGCTCCCGTCCGGCGGCAGCTCAAGAACCGGCGACCCGGGCCGATATCCAGGCGACGCCCCGGCTCGACGCTCGGGCCTGGAGCCGCCATGCCTTGGAAACTGCCGTCCCGTTCGCTGTCCCCCTTTGCCATCGCGGCGCTGTCGCTGGCCTGCGCGCTGCCCGCCATGGCCAGCGGTGGCCATGACGACGCCCGCGCCGCCAAACCGGCCACCGCGTCCAAGGATGCGGCAGCAGCGAGCGATCCGATGGACGCCCTGCGCCAGAAGCTGGCTGAGCGCCTGGGCGCCCAGAAACCTGCCGATTCACGCAACGCCGGTGTGGTGCGGGTCGACAACCGTGCCACGGCGCCGGTGCCGGCCTCCGGCCTGCCCGCGGCTGCCTATGCCTCGTCCGCTGGCAGCCTGACGCTGTCCAGCACGGCCCGCGCCAGCGCGCGGCCGGCTGCTGCTGCTGCCAAGCATGCAGAGTCGACGCCCGAACAGCGGCCCGCGCCGCACGGCGACCACTGGGACTACAGCGGCGAGGGCGGCCCCGAAGCCTGGGGCAAGATGAAGCCCGAGTTCAGCCAGTGCTCGACCGGCCAGCGCCAGAGCCCGATCGACATCCGTGGCGGCATCGCGGTGCAGCTGGAGCCGATCCAGTTCGACTACCGCACGACCGGCTTCTCGGTCATCGACAACGGCCACACGGTGCAGGTCAACCTGCCGTCGGGCAACACCATCACCGTGCTTGGCCGCCGCTTCGAGCTGCTGCAGTTCCACTTCCACCGCCCGTCGGAAGAGCGCATCAACGGCAAGCAGTACGACATGGTCGCGCACCTGGTACACAAGGACGCCGAAGGCAAGCTGGCCGTCGTGGCTGTGCTGCTGGACCGTGGCGTCGCGCAGCCGCTGATCCAGGCGGTGTGGAACGCGCTGCCGCTGGAAAAGAACGAGGCCCAGGCTGCGCCCGGCTCGATCGACTTGAACAAGCTGCTGCCCGAAGACCGCCGCTACTACACCTACATGGGCTCGCTGACCACGCCGCCTTGCAGCGAAGGCGTGCTGTGGATGGTGATGAAGACGCCGGTGCCGGTGTCGCCCGAGCAGATCGACATCTTTGCCCGCCTGTACCCGATGAATGCCCGCCCGGTGCAGCAGGCGGCAGGCCGCTTGATCAAAGAATCAAACTGACGCCAGGCGGCCCGCTCAGGCCGCGCTGCGTCCATGCTGGTTGCGGGTGCCTTAGTGCTGCCCGCGGTGCTCGGCGTTGCGCTGGCAGGCCATGCACCGCATCGCCGTCGGCTGCGCCAGCAGTCGCGCCGGCGAGATCGATTCGCCGCAGTCGATGCATTCACTGTAGGTCCCAGCCGCCAGGCGCTCGCGCGCCCGATCGATCAGCCTCAACTCGGCCAGGTGGCGCTGCAACTCGGCGCTGTCCACTTCGGCCTGGGCCTCGTCGGCGGCGCCGTCTTTCTGGTCGGTCACCTCGTGCTCAATCTCGCGTCGAGGGCGAGAACCGGCGACCAACTGCTCCAACTGGCGTGCGCGCTGCGCCAGCCGTTCGCGGGCGGCGTCGACGGGGTTGGTGAAGCGGGCGGACATGGTGGCGACCAAGGGGTGTGACGGCGAGCGTCCGGTCAGTGGGTCTCTCATGGCGGGCGACCTGATTCAGTCGCCCAGCGGGGCGCCGCCGCCCCAGCGGGCAGTCCATTCGTCCCACAACTCTTGTTGCACCGCTGCGGCGGCCTGTTGCCAGGCCGTCATGGCCTGCCATTGCGCGCCTTGCGCAGCCCACCACATCTGCGACACGGCACCGAACCAATCTGCCCGCAAATCGGCAGGTTCGGGCATGGGCGAGGACACCGAAGCCATGGGCGTTTCTCCTTGCGGCGCAGCCAAGCTTGCATCGTCTGCCTGAAGCCGCCCGACGTCAACGCGCAGTGCAGCAATGCCGCGGCGCAGCGTGGCCGATGGTTCGTGGGCCCTGGCGCGCCGGCCGATCCGTGCAGGCGGTCACGGCTTGCGTGGCGGCGTGGCGCCTGCATGCCGGCCGGTGCCCGCTTGCCAGGATCCAGCAAGCCTGGCGGGTGAGCCTGCGGGTGGGCGTGGTCAGCGGGACGCCTCGAGGCCGGAGAGGTTTTCGATTTTATTTAAAACGAAAGCAAACAAAAGCATTGTGCTTTTCGATACCTTCGCAATAGCATGGCTTCCATTCGGTAAAGGAAAGCAGCAATGGCTAGACGGCAATCTGATCTGGGTGCACTCACGGTGCTGGCTGCCGCCATCTCGCTGCTCTGGCCGCACGGTGCCCAGGCTCAGGCGCCGAGCGCCGCCGCCAAAGAAGTGAGCGTCGCCCAGGCCGCGGCCACGCCGGATGTGCCGCCAACAGCCGCCACTGAACCGGCCGCCACCGACGAGCCGCAAAAGATCACCGTCACCGGCACCCGGGCCAGCCTCCTGAAGGCGCGTGAGCTGAAGCGCAACTCGGCGGTGGTGCAAGACTCGATCGCTGCCGAAGACCTGGGCCGCTTTCCCGACGACAACGTGGCCGATTCGCTTTCGCACGTGACCGGCGTGACGATCTCGCGCACCCACGGCGGCGAAGGCCAGTACGTGAACGTGCGCGGTCTCGGCCCGGGCTACAGCATCGTCACGCTGAACAACCGCATCCTCGCCACCGATGGCGACGGCCGCGACTTCGCGTTCGACGTGCTGCCGTCCGAAACCATCTACGGCGCCGACGTGATGAAGTCGGCCGAGGCCTCGCAGATCGAGGGCAGCATCGGCGGCTCGGTCAACCTGCGCTCGGCCCGCGCGCTGATGAACCCGGGCCGGCACGCGTCGGTCCGCCTCGAAGGCAACTTCAACGACCTGTCGGAAAACGGCGGCGGCAAGATCTCGGGCGTCTACAGCGACACCTTCGCCGACAACCGCGTCGGGCTGGTCGTCGGCGCGGTCTATGCGAAGCAGCGCACCCGGTCAGACTCAGTGCTGGACTTCACCTACAACCCCGACTCGCCCGGCGAGTTCGACGCCAACGGCGACCACCACATCACGGCCGACGAGCAGAACCTGCTCGGCGTGTGCTGCGTGGCCTTTGGCGCGGTCGAGCAGAAGAAGCAGCGCGCCGCGCTCTCGGCCGCGCTCGAATGGAAGCCGAGCGACAGCACCAAGCTGACATTCGACGCGCTCGGCACGCGGCTCGACGCGCCGGCGATCGGCTACCACCAGGCCTACTACGTCGAGCACGCCGAAGACCGCTGGTCCGACGTGACGATCAAGGACCACCTCGTCACCGGCATGACCATCCACGGCCTGACGCCCGAGGTCGTCACCCGCACCGAGCACCGCGTGGTCGACACGACGCAGTTCGGCCTCAATGGCGAGTGGAAGGCCAGCCCCGACCTGACGCTCGAAGGCGATGCCTACGTCTCGCGCTCGGTGCGCGACTCCGGCGGCAAAGACACCTGGGTCGTCGCTGGCATCCCCGGCAACCACACCGGCTACTTCAGCGCCAACCGCAACGCGCTGCCCGACATCCGCGTGACGCTGGAAGACGGCCGCGACCTGGCGCAGGCCAGCCCAACGCTGGGCAATGCCGACTACGGCCTGCACTGGGCCGAGTTGGGCGGCGACGACATCCACGACACCGTCAAGGGCCTGTCGCTGGGCGGCAAGCTGGCGGTCGATTGGGGCCCTGTCGAGCGGCTTCACTTCGGTGTTTCGGATACGCGCCGAGCGAAGTCACGCAGCACCGTCGACAACCTGGAGAACGCTTGCCAGTACTGCGGCTACCAGTACACCTTCGACCAGCTCGGCGCCGACGTGGTGCACCCCTTGACGCTGAAGAACTTCATGCGCAACGCCGGTGGCAGCTTCCCGAGCACCTTTGTGCGCTTCGACACGAAGGCCTACTTCGACTCGCTGAAGGCGCTGGACGGGGTCGAGATCCTCGACGAGAACGGCCAGCCTACTGGCACCTACTACGACTCGAGCCTGATGCAGGCGCGCTTCAACCCGACACGCTCATACCGCGTCAGTGAAGACACGCAGTCGGCCTATTTCCAGGCCGACCTGGCGGGCGACGACTGGTCCGCCAACGTCGGCCTGCGCATGGTCCGCACCAAGACCACCTCGCGCACCGCCGTCAACCGCATCATCGCGATCGACGACCCGACGCCGAACGACCCGACCTCCAGCCCCGACGTGACCTACAGCCCGGCCGAGCCGGTGTCGGCCACCGGCGAGTACACCAAGCTGCTGCCGTCGTTGAACTTCGCCTACCGGTTCACACCGGCGCTGCAACTGCGTTTCGCGGCGGCCAAGGTCATGTCGCGCCCGGCGCTGGATCAACTGGCACCGACCGCCGAAGACCACACGCTGGACCGCACCTGGCGCATCGACGTGCGCGGCGACGCGAACCTGAAGCCTGTTGACGCAACGCAGGGCGACCTGTCGCTCGAGTGGTACTACAACCGCCGCTCGATGGTCTCGGGCGCGGTGTTCTGGAAAGACATTCGCCACTTCGTGACCTACACGATCGACAACAACGTCGACATTGGCGTGCCGGGTTACCTGTTCGACATCCAGCACCCGATCAACGGCGACAAGGCGCGCATCCTCGGCTACGAGTTCGGCCTGCAGCACCTGTTCGACAACGGCTTCGGCGTCAACCTCAAATACACCGGCACCGACACCCGGGCCTATGTCAACGGCAAGCATGTCGGGGAGCTCGAAGGCGTGTCGCGCTCGGCCGTGTCGCTGGCGCTGCTGTACGAAGACGACAAGATCAACGCGCAGATCGCGATGGACCACAGCGGCCGCTACACCGAGGCGCTGGACGCCGTGGGTGGCTACAGCCGCTACGGCCAGCCGCTGACCTGGGTCACCGGTTCCATCGCCTACAACCTGACCAACGACATCACGTTGTTCTTCGAAGGCAAGAACCTCACCGACGCCTACTACCGCGCCAACCTCGGCCGGGCCGATGCGCTGGCCGGCTTCGAGACCTGGGGCCGCACCTACACGGCCGGAATGACGGTGAAGTTTTGAGCTGGCAACGCATGATGTTTCGACATTACGTCATCACTGCACTGACCGCGTTGGCGCTGCTGGACTCGGCCCGCGCTGCGTCGGTGCCATCAGAGCCGCCACTGCGCAACGGCCTGGCGCTGACCCCGCCGATGGGCTGGAGCAGCTGGAACCAGTTCGGCGACCAGATCAACGAACAACTGCTGGTGCAGACGATGGACGCGATGGCAGCCAACGGCCTGCGCGATGCCGGCTACGTCTACATCAACCTCGACGACGGCTGGCAGCGCCACAAGGGTGCGCGCAAAGACCATCCGCTGGAGGTCGACCCGGTCAAGTTCCCGCACGGCCTGCGCTGGCTGGCCGACTACGCGCACGGCCAGGGTTTCAAGCTCGGCATCTACAGCGGCCCGGGCCAGACGACCTGCGCCGGCTACACCGGCAGTGAAGGCCACGAGGCCGAAGACGCGAAGCAGTTCGCCGCCTGGGGCGTCGACCACCTGAAGTACGACAGCTGCTGCTCGCACAAGGACGCGCCGAAGACGGAAGTGCAGGCGGTCGTCAAGAAGATGGCCCGGGCGCTGCAGGCCAGCGGACGCCCGATCGTCTACCACGCCTGCCACTGCGGCTGGGCCGACATCTGGCAATGGGCCGCCGACGCCGGCGCCAACCACTGGCGCGTCGGGCAAGACATCTCCGACGACTTCGACTACCCCGGCCACCGCGAGAAGTACTACTTCGATGTGCTGGACATGCTGGACCGTGGCATCGCCCTCGGCCAGCACGCCGGCCCCGGCCACTGGAACGACTTCGACATGCTCGTCGTTGGCCTCAACGGCAAGAGCCAGGAGCTGGTCGGTGCCGGCGCGTCGAACRTCGAGTACCGGACCCACTTCAGCCTGTGGGCGCTGACCGCGTCGCCGCTGCTGATCGGCGCCGATGTGCGCTTGCTCGATGCCTACACGCTGGAGACCTTGTCGAACCAGGAAGTCATCGCGCTGAACCAGGACCCGCTGGGCCAGCCGGCCGAGAAGGTGCGCGACGACGGCACGTTGCAGGTCTATGCGAAGGCGCTGGCTGGCGGCAGCGTTGCGGTCGCCTTGCTGAACCGCGGCAGCGCAACCGCCGAGATGACGGTCTCCCCGGGCAAGGACCTGGGCGAGCCCTGGAAGCACTACCGCGTGCGTGACCTCTGGCGCCACGCCGAGCTGGGCGAATTCGACATCCCGTTCACGACCGAAGTCATCAGCCACGAGGCGCGCCTGCTGCTCCTCACGCCGGTGACCGGCCACCCACCGACCGACACCCCCTCACCCAAGTGAGACACGCACGATGAAATCTCAACCGCACTGGCTGGGCTAYGCCTTGCTGACCATGGTGACCTGGGGCGTCTGGGGCGCCTTCACCGGCGTGCCCAGCGAGCATGGCTTTCCCGACACCTTGATCTACGCCGTCTGGGMGTTGACGATGATCCCGCCGGCGATCTATGCCTTCAAGCGTGCGGGCGGCGTGTTGCAGCGTGACCCGCGCAGCCTCGCGTTGGGCCTGGCGATCGGGCTGCTCGGCGCCGGTGGGCAGATGCTGCTGTTCCGAGCCGTCAAGACCGGGCCGGCCTACCTGATCTTCCCGATCATCTCGTTGTCGCCGGCGCTGACGATCGCGATGTCGTTCCTGATGCTGCGCGAGCGCACCGGGCGGCTGGGGCTGCTGGGCATCGCGTTCGCGTTGCTGAGCCTGCCGCTGTTCGACTACACGCCCGGTGGGCACAGCGAGTTCGGGCCCTGGTTCGTGCTGGCGATCGGCGTGCTGGTGGCGTGGGGTGTGCAGGCCTACTTCATCAAGCTGGCGAATGCGACGATGAGCGCCGAGAGCATCTTCGTCTACATGGCGATCTCGGCCGTGGTCTCGATCCCGGTCGCGCTGGCGATGACCGACTTCTCGCAGCCGGTCAACCTGGGGTGGAACGGGCCTTGGCTCGCCGCGGTGATCCAGGTGCTGAACTCGATCGGCGCGCTGACCTTGGTCCACGCCTTTCGCCACGGCAAAGCGATCGTCGTGTCACCGATGGTCAATGCCGGTGCGCCTTTGTTGACCGCGGTGATCGCGATGGCGGTGGCCGGTGCGATGCCGGGGCCGTTCAAGATGGCCGGCGTCGCACTGGCCTTGCTCGCGGCCCTGCTGCTCGCGCTGCAACCCGAAGGCGCAGAGGTGAAGGCATGAAGGCGCTGCTCGATCTCGTGCGCCGGCACAAAGCCGGCCATGCGGAAGGCATCTATGCGCTGTGCTCGGCGCACCCGGTGGTGCTGCGCGCCGGCATGCAAGAGGCGGCGACGGCCGACGTGCCGCTGCTGGTGGAAGCCACCTCGAACCAGGTCAACCAATTCGGCGGCTACACCGGCATGACGCCGCGCGACTTCCACGCCTTCATGATGAACCTGGCCGACGAGGCCGGCTTCCCGCGCGAGCGGCTGCTGTTGGGCGGCGACCACCTCGGCCCGAACTGCTGGCAGGGCGAGCCGGCCGACTGCGCGATGGCCAAATCCGAAGCGCTGATCGAGCAGTACGTTGAAGCGGGTTTCCGCAAGATCCACCTCGACTGTTCGATGGCCTGTGCCGACGACCCGACGGTGCTGCCCGAAGTTGTGGTGGCCAAGCGCGCGGCACGCTTGTGCGCAGTGGCCGAGAAGACCCATGCGCGGGCCGGCGGCGAAGCGCCGGTCTATGTGATCGGCACCGAGGTGCCGGTGCCCGGCGGCGCGCACGAAGACCTGCAGGAGCTGGCAGTGACCGGCTCGGACGCCGCGGCGCAGACGATCGCGTCGCACCGCGAGGCCTTTGCGAAGCTGGGGCTCGAAGCGGCCTGGCCGCGCGTGATCGGCCTGGTCGTGCAGCCGGGCGTCGAGTTCGACCACCACAAGGTCATCGACTATGTGGCGCCCAAGGCCCAAGCCCTCAGCGCATTCATCGAGCACGAGTCGCACATCCTGTTCGAGGCCCATTCGACCGACTACCAGACGCCGAGCGCCTTGCATGCGCTGGTGCGTGACCACTTCGCGATCGTCAAGATCGGCCCCGGCGCGACCTTTGCGCTGCGCGAGGCGCTGTGGGCGCTGGCCGAGATCGAGCGCGAATGGCTGGGTGACGGCGACGGCTCGCACCTGAAAGATGTCGTGCTCGGTGTGATGCATGCGCGGCCGCAGCACTGGCAGAAGTACTACAGCGACCCCGAGCGCATCCGGCTCGATCTGCAGTTCTCGTTGAGCGACCGGATCCGCTACTACTGGGCCCAGCCTGAAGTGCGTGAAGCCTGCGGCCGGATGCTCAAGCGCCTGGGCAACGGCCCGCTGCCGCTGACCTTGCTGAGCCAATACATGCCGCTGCAATACGCCGCCGTGCGCGATGGGCTGCTGCCCAACTCCGTCAGCGCGTTGCTGCACGAGGGCGTCGGCCAGGTGCTGCGCCAGTACATCGCCGCCTGCGTACCAGGCGGCACGGTGCCGCGTTCGAGCGCGGTTCTTCAGTGAACAACAACAACCCCAAGGGAGAGAGATCCTGATGTCTCCATCTGACACCTTAGACGAGTTCATCCCCGCCGGCGCCCGCTGGACAGTGCACGAGATTGCGCAACAGCCTGCAGTGTGGGGGCGGGTGCAGGCGCTGGTCGCGGCGCAGACCGGCCCGCGCGACATGTCGCCTGGGTTCGTTGCCCGTTGTCTGGCGACACCTAACCTGCGCATCGTGCTGACCGGTGCCGGCTCCTCCGCCTTCATCGGCCAATGCCTGGCACCTGCGCTGATGCGCAAGACGGGCCTGCGCGTCGACGCGGTGGCGACGACCGACCTGGTCGCCGGCCCGCACCTGTACTTCCAACGCGAGGTGCCGACGCTGCTGGTGTCCTTCGCCCGCTCCGGCAGCAGCCCCGAGAGCGTTGCAGCGCTGGAGCTGGCCGACCAGTTCGTCGACGATTGCCAGCACCTGGTCTTCACCTGCAACCCCGACAGCCTGCTGCAGCGCCTGGCGGCCGAGCGCAGCAATGCGCGCACGCTGCTGCTGCCGGCCGAAACCCACGACCGTGGCTTCGCGATGACTTCGTCGTTCACGTCGCTGTTGTTGGCCGCGGCGCAGGTGTTCGGGTTGCTGGCACCGGCGGGCAGCCCGTCGCCAGCGATCTCGCACGCCGCGTCGGCGGTGCTGGCCCAGGGCTTGAGGTTGGCCGATGAACTGGTCGGCCAGCGCTTCGAGCGCGTGGTCTATCTTGGCAGCAACGAGCTGCAGGGCCTGGCGCGCGAGGCGGCGCTGAAGCTGCTGGAGTTGAGCGACGGCCGCACGGTGGCCAGCCACGATTCACCGCTCGGCTTTCGCCATGGGCCGAAGACGATCGTCAACGACCGCACGCTGGTCGTGATGTTCGTCTCCAACGACCCTTACACGCGCCAGTACGACCTGGACCTGCTGCACGAGCTGCGGCGAGACGGCCGTGCGGCGCGTGTGCTCACGCTGAGCGCGCAACCGCTGCAGGGGCCGTGCGCCTCGCCGGCCGACGACGTGCTGCTCGAAGGCCTGGCCGAGGCCGGCGACCTGGCATTGGCTTTCCCGTGCATCGTCTTCGCCCAGCGTTTTGCGCTGCTGCAGTCACTGCGCCTGGGCCTGTCGCCGGACAATCCCAGCGTCTCCGGGACCGTCAGCCGCGTCGTGCGCGGCGTCACGATCCATCCCTTTCCCGACGTGGAGATCGACCCCGATGTTCCTCGGCATTGACGGCGGCGGCACCAAGACCGCGTTCACGCTGCTCGACAGCGAGGGCACGGTACGGGCCCGCCATGTCGACGGCAGCCTGTACCACCCCGAGGTCGGGCTGGACGGCGTGGCGGCGGTGCTGCAGCGCGGCGTGCAGGCCACGCTGCAGGCGGCGGGGTGCGGCGTCGACGACGTGGTCTTCAGCTTCGTCGGCATGCCCTGCCACGGCGAAGACAGCGCGCTGCAGCCGCAGCTCGATGCGTTGCCTGGCGCGGTGCTGCCCGCCGGGCGCTACCGCTGCGGCAACGACATGGTCTGCGGCTGGGCCGGCTCGCTCGGCGCGGCCGATGGCATCAACATCGTCGCCGGCACCGGCTCGATCGCCTATGGCGAATGGCACGGCCGCAGTGCACGCGCTGGTGGTTGGGGCGAGCTGTTCAGCGACGAAGGCTCGGCCTACTGGATCGCCCGCGAAGGGCTGGCGCTGTTCTCACGCATGAGCGACGGCCGGGCCGAGCCCGGGCCGCTGCTGGCGCTGCTTCGCCAGCACTTCAAACTGGCCGATGACCTGGACCTGTGTGGCCATCTGTACGGCCCGCAAGCCGCCGGCCGCAGCGGGTTGGCCGGCTTTGCGCCGCTGGTGGTGGCCGCGGCAGAGCAGGGCGACCGGGCCGCGCGCGCCATCTTCGTGGCGGCAGCGACGCAGCTGGCCGAGATCGTGGCAGCGACCGCGCGCCGACTCGGTGTGCCGATGGACGCGCCGATACCGGTGTCGTACTCGGGCGGTGTCTTCCAGAGCCAGGCGCTGGTGCTGGCCCCGTTGCGGGCGTTGCTGGCCGATCGGCTGCCGCAGGCCCGCCTGGTCCGGCCGCGCTTCTCGCCGTCGATGGGTGCGGCGCTGCAGGCGGCGCGACTGGCCGGCGAACCCTTGCCGGCGGCTGCGTTGGCGAGGTTGGAACAGGCCGACTCGGCCTGAGCGGGGGCATGTCGATGCGAGCCTGGATCTCGGGATGGGGCAAGTGCTGCGTTGGCCTGGCATTCGCGCTGGGCCTGGTATCGGCGGTGGGGGCCGAGCCGGCGCACTACACGGTGGCCGACTTCGCCCGCGTGCTGAAGATCGATACCCATGTGCATTTGCACGGCGCGTTGCCGCGCTTCATGGCGCTGGCGCAGCGCGACGGCTTTCAGCTGCTGACGATCAATGTCGACTACGCCGACTTCCCGCCGATAGCCCAGCAGCAGCGGGACGCGGTCATGCTGGCCCGGACCTACCCGACGCAAGTGGCCTGGGTCGCGACCTTTCCGCTCGCGGGTTTCGAGTCCCCCGGTTGGACCGAGGCCACGCTGCAGCGCCTGGGCCAGGCGCGGGCGCTCGGCGCGCAGGGCGTGAAGGTCTGGAAGAACCTCGGCCTGGACCTGCGTGACCATGCCGGCGCCGCGGTGCTGATCGACGATGCGCGCCTGCAGCCGCTGTTCAACGCCATCGAGCGTGACCGGTGGGTGTTGCTGGGCCACCAGGCCGAGCCGCGCAACGCCTGGTTGGACCTTCCGCAGATGACGACCAAGGGCGACCGCGCCTACTTTTCCGGCCACCCGCAGTACCACATGGCGCACCACCCAGAGTGGCCGAACCACGAAGCGCAACTGGCCGCGCGCGACCACTTCCTGCAGCAGCATCCGCGCCTTTCCTATGTTGGCCTGCACCTGGCCTCGCTCGAATGGAGCGTTGACCGCCTGGCCGCTTTTCTCGATCGATTTCCCGATGTGACGGTCGACTTGGCCGCGCGCATGGGCCACCTGCAGCAGCAGTCGATCGCCAACCGCGACGGCGTTCGCGCCTTCGTGATGCGCTACCAGGACCGGCTGCTCTACGGCAGCGACCTCGGCGTCAGCGCGGGCCAGAGCGACGCCGAGTTCGCCGCCGAGGCCGAAGCCGCCTGGCGCGCCGACTGGCGCTTCCTCGTCACCGGCGACCGGTTGACCAGCGTCGACCTCGATGCACCGTTCCGCGGCCTGGCGCTGCCGGCGGTGGTGGTCGACAAGCTCTACCGCCACAACGCCCGGCGCGTGTTCCCCCAGGCTTGGCGCTACGATGAGGCGAAGACTGAAAGCACCCGATGACCACCAAGAACGCTCCCCGTGCCGCGGCCACGCCGGACCGCCGGGCCGCCCGCACAGGCACCGCCGTAGACGCTGCCGCCGCCGTTGACGGCGAGGAACAAGGCCTGCTGCTGGAAGAGCGGCGGCGTGAGATCCGCGCGCTGATCGAAGAGCGCGGCCGTGTCACGACCGACCAGTTGGCGGCGCGCTTCAACACCTCGCTGGTGACTATCCGCGGCGACCTGAACGCGCTGGCCGAGACCGGGCTGATCGTGCGCACGCACGGCGGCGCGCTGGCCCACCGCGATGGTGAAGAAGTACCGATCGAGATCAAGCAGAGCCTGCGCCATGCCGAAAAGGTACGCATCGCCACCGCGGCGGCGGCGATGATCCAGGAAGGCGACACCATCTTGCTCGACTCGGGTTCGACCACCGGCGAAATCGCCAAGCAGATCCGCACGCTGAAGCTGCATGCGATCAACGTGATCACCAACGCATTGAACGTGGCAGTCACGCTGGCGCAGGCGCCGCATGTGCGGCTGGTGATGCTGGGTGGCGTGCTGCGGCCGAACTCGTATTCACTGTCCGGTCCGCAGGCTGAAGCCGCATTGGGCGGGCTGCAGGCCGATCGATTGTTTCTCGGTGTTGACAGCCTCGATCCGGAGATCGGCTTGATGACACCACATTTGCTGGAGGCGCAGCTGAACGCGCAGATGATCCGCTCGGCGCGGCAGGTGGTGGCGGTGGCCGATTCGTCGAAGCTGCTGCGGCGCAGCCTGTCGGTGATTGCCAAGGTCGAGCAGATCCACACGCTGATCACCGACAACGGCGCCAGTGCCGACAGCGTGGCCGCACTGCGCGCGCGCGGCGTCGACGTGGTGCTGGTCTGAGCTGTTGGCGGCAGGCGGAAGGAGCGGGCGGTCGTGAAGGTGTTGTTGGTCGAAGACTCCCCCGGCCTGCGTGACAGCCTGGTGCGCGGCCTGTCGCGCCTGGGCCTGGTGGTCGAGCAGGCGCATGACGGGCCAAGCGGCCTGTGGGCCGCGACCGAGCTGCAGCCCGACGTGATCGCACTCGACGTGATGCTGCCCGGCTTCGACGGGCTCGAGCTGTTGCGCCAGCTGCGGGCTCAGCAGGTGCGCACGCCGGTGCTGATGTTCAGTGCGCTGGCCGAGGTCGAAGACAAGCTGCAGGGCTTCGAGGCTGGTGCCGACGACTACCTGCCTAAACCCTTCGATTTGCGCGAGCTGGCGGCCCGTTTGCGGGCGCTGGCCGCGCGCCATGTCGCCGCACCGGCCGCGGCGCCGATCGAGGTCGGCGACCTGCGCATCGATCATGCGCGCAACGAGGTGCGACGTAAGGGCCAGTTGCTGCCGATGCGCCGGCGCGAGCGCCTGCTGCTGGAGCTGCTGTCCAGCCAGCGTGGCTGCCTGGTCAAGCGCACCACCATCGAGGCCAAGCTGTACGCCGACGCGACCGAGCTGCAGAGCAACTCGGTCGAGGCCGCGGTGTCGCAGTTGCGGCGCTGGATCGACGAGCCCGGCCAGCCCTCACGCATCGTGACCCAGCGTGGCGAAGGCTACAAGCTGGAGCGGTGACGCATCCATGATCGCCAGCGCACTCGAGCGCCGCTGGCGCGGCCGCATCTCGGGGCTGCTGTTTGCTCTCGCGGCGCTGGTCTTTGGCGCGGTCTATGCGATCGGCCACGCGGAGCGAGCCGCGGCCTTCGAGCGGGCGCTGGCCGACGACCTGCGCACCATCAGCAACATCACCCACGTCTACGTTGACGGCGACATCTACGTCAACATTGAGCCCGAGGCGCTGGGCATGTACCTGAGCGGCGGCGACCGCATCTTCCAGGTCTGGGATGCGGCCACCGGCGAGCTGCTCGACCATTCCGAATCGCTCGACACGATGGGCGCGCAGCTGCCGCGACCAATGCCTGCATTGCAACTGAACGCGACGCCGCGACCCGGTGCCGCGCGCTTGCCCGACGGGMGGCCGCTGCGGCTGTTGTCGCAACGCATCCGCGCGAACTGGGGGCTCGACCCGGAGACGCTGGAGCGGCTGGGCCAGAAGATCGAAGAGCATGAGGTCGAGGTGATGATCGGCCGGCCCGAGAGCGAGCTGACCTCGTCGCTGCTGCCGTTGGGTGGCGCCTGCCTGGTGGGCGCGCTGGCGATGCCGATCTTCGGCATCCTGGCACTGCGCCTGGGCACACGGCGCTTCGATGCGCTGGTGCAGCGGCTGGTGTTGCAGCGTGAGCGCGAACGCGGCTTTCTCGCTCATGCGGCGCACGAGTTGCGCACACCGCTGGCTGAGTTGCGCGCGCTGGTTGACCTGGCCGAATTGGAAGCCGAAGCCGGTGCGCCGGTGCAGCCGGTGCTGGGCGACATGCGCGCGGTGGCCGACCGGATGAGCGGGCTGCTGTCGGCGCTGTTTCGGCTGGCGCGCGTGCAACGCGGCCATGAAGAGCCGGCGCAACTGCTGGACCTGGTGGCGCAGGCCCAGCTCGCCGTGCGAGCGCAAGACAGCGCGGCCCGCCAACGCGGCCTGCAGTGGGACGTCGGAGCCCCCGAGGCGCTGCCGATGACGGCGCCGCCCACGCTGCTGCGGGCCCTGCTGGACAACCTGATCGGCAATGCGATCGTCCATGCCCGCGCCGGCAGCCGGCTGCAGTTGGCAATCGAGCCCGGCACGCCGTGGGAACTGCGCATCGCCAATGAGCGCGATCCCGCTGCCGCGTCGCCGCCATCGACCGAGCATCTGGGCCAGGGCCTGCTGATCGCCCAGCTCTATGCGCAGGCGACCGGCCTGTCGCTGCGCACACACGACAGCGGTGAGCGCTTCGAGGTGCGGTTGGCGCCCTTGCCGGCGGCCGTCGATGGGCCGCCCGAAGACACCTCGCGTTACCAGGGTTCACGTTCTGCTGCGTAAACCCCTGGCGGCATCAGCTTCGCATCAGGCTCGGCCGCAACCATGGTCACAGCTTTCGAGGCTCAGAACTTCGAAGCCTTGAACATCATCCCGATTCCAGGAGACCCCATGACGACACGATCGTTGGCCCGTTCCACCCGTTCACGCTGGCCGCTGGCCGGCTTGTGCCTGAGCGCCGTCGCGCTGGCCCTGACCGCCTGCGGCGGCGGCAGCGAAGACTTGCAGGAAGTCACCCGCGCCGACGTGCGAGCCGCGCGCACCGAGCGTGGCCAGCAAGCCCATCCGACCACGACGGCAGCCTTTGCCGATCGCTCGGCCGAGGTCTCGCGGCTCGCGCCCTGGGTGCCCAAGGTCACCGACACCTGGCAGTGGCAGCTGACAGGCACCATCAACACCAGCTACAACGTCAACGTCTACGACATCGACCTGTTCGAAGCTCCCGACGCGGTGATGACCAAGCTGCACAGCGAAGGCCGCTACGTCGTCTGCTACTTCTCGGCCGGCAGCGCCGAGAACTGGCGCGACGACTACGACCAGTTCAAGCCCGCCGACCTGGGCAAGAACCTGGACGGTTGGCCGGGCGAGAAGTGGGTCGACACCCGCTCGGCCAATGTGCGCAACATCATGAAGGCGCGGCTGGACCTGGCCAAGCAGCGCGGCTGTGACGGTGTCGAGCCCGACAACGTCGAGGCCTACAACAACAACCCCGGTTTCAACGGCGCGCTGACGGCCAAGACGCAGCTCAACTACAACCGCTTCATCGCCACCGAGGCACGTGCCCGCGGCCTGAAGGTCGGGCTGAAGAACGACATCGATCAGCTGAAGGCGCTGGAGCCCAGCTTCGATTTCGCCGTCAACGAGCAGTGCCAGCAGTACAACGAGTGCGGCGGCTACTCAGTGTTCACCAGCCACGGCAAGCCGGTCTTCACGGCCGAGTACAAGAAGATCTGGCGTGACGATGCGAACGCGCGCGCGCAGATGTGCGCCAAGGCGCGGGCGCTGAACCTGCGCACATTGGTGCTGCCGCTGGCCTTGAACGACGCGTTCCGCTACAGCTGCGATTGAGCTGGCATGACCGGCATGAGCACGCGCTGCGACAGCAGCGCGTGCTACCCGCGTCCCCAGTTCACAGAGTCGCGGTGATCACGACCGAAGAGGCCGAGCGCATGGCCGGTCCGTGGAAGACGGCCTCGATGTTGTGGCCGTCCGGGTCCAGCACGAAAGCGGCGTAGTAGCCGGGGTGGTAGTGGCGCTCGCCGGGTGCGCCGTTGTCGCGGCCACCGGCCTCGAGCGCGGCGGCGTAGAAGCGCTTGACCTGCTCGGGCCCGCTGGCCTGGAACGCGAGGTGCACATGTGACACGGCGCTGTCGGCCGTATCGATCCACAGCTCGTCTGCAGAGAAGAACTCGGGGCCTTCGTGGATGGTGTCGGCCTTGCCCAGCGCTTCGAGCACGGTGCGGTAGAAGCGCTTGGAAGCTGCGAGGTCCTTCACACGCAGGTGCACATGATCGATCAATCGGCCGCGGTGGAATTGCATGAGGACTCCCCAGGAAAGTTGAATGCGGTTCGGTGGGAGCAAACCGCGGACCTTGCCACTGTCGCGCGCGAAGGGTCAAACTGAGTCTTCGTCAATCACTTTCGACCCACAAGCGCCTGGGCCCCGGGCCGTCGGCGGACAGCGTGTCCAGCGGGTTGCGCAGCTTGCAGCGGTCGATCGACAAGCAGCCACAACCGATGCAGTCGTCCAGCGTATCGCGCAGTCGCTCGAGCTGGTCGATTTGGGCGTCGAGCCGCTGGCGCCAGCGGGCCGACAGACGGGCCCAATCGCTGCGGCTGGGGGCCACTTGCTGCGGCAGACCGGCCAGCGCCTGTTCGATGTCGGCCAGCGAGATGCCCACCCGCTGCGCGACGCGGATGAAAGCCACGCGGCGCAGCACGTCGCGTGCATAGCGGCGCTGGTTGCCAGCGCTGCGCTGGCTGCTGATCAGACCCTTGGCCTCGTAGAAGTGCAGTGTCGACACCGGGACCGCGCTGCGTCGGGCGACCTCGCCCACCGACAAGGTCGATGGAATGCCGGCTCGTTCCAGTGCTGTGGCCATGGTGTCCTTCGCGAGGCGTTGTTCGGCCGTGCTACGAAAAAGAGGGCTTGACCTCAACTTTACTTGAGGTTTTAGAGTGTGGTCACCGCATGCAGTGGTGCATGCCTCACCTCCCCGGAGACCCAGACCATGACGCTTGCCATCGACACACCCGTCACCCGCGCTGACGACCTGACTGCCGAGTTGGCTGCCACGGTGTTCCGGGTCGACAAGTTCATCGTGCCCAGCGCATCGTTGCCGGCCTTCATGGCCCRCATGAAAGAGATCCAGCAGATGGTCCGCACGTTGCCCGGTTGCCGGCGCGACCTGCTGCTGCAGCAGACCGGCGGGGCGGGCGAGTTCAACGTCGTGCGCCTCATCGAATGGGCCAGCGCCGAGGCAGTGACCTCGGCCCTGGCCACGATGCAGCAGCGCTTCAAGGACGAAGGGTTCGATCCGACCGCGTTCTTCGTCAAGCAACTCGGCGCGAAGACCGACTTCGGCCTTTACCAGGTTGTCTGAGCCTACGCACTCAGAGCTTCGAGATGCGTACCCAGTCGATGTAGAGGTGGAGCGTGTCGAAGGCGTAGTTCATGCCGGGCCAGGGCGCCGGCCAGTTGCCCACCCACAGTTGCGCCTTGTGCCCGTTGACGTGCTGGTCGGTGGATGTCTGCAGGACGCCGTCGACATACCAGGCTATGCGGCGTGGTCCGTTCTTGCCGTCGTACCAATCCCAGCGGAAGACGTGGAATTCGCCGTCGAACGGATCCACTGTCTTCGACTTCCATTGGATGTAGGTCGCGTCCGAGTCCTTGTCCGAGTGGCTCCAGGTGTTGAGCCCAAGAGTGCGCCGCCACGTGGACCAGGCCGGAGGCGACGCCATGTGGGCCGGCATCTCGATGTCGATCTCGGTGTAGTTGCGCTTGGGCGGTGGATCCGTCAGGTTGTCGCTGTCGTAGTAGTTCCACATGCACGAGCAGCCGTTCGGCCCCGGCAGCAGCTTCATGCGGGCTTCGTAGCGTCCGCCGCCGTACATCGCCTTCGTGATGATGAGCCCGCCCTGGCGATGCGGCCCGGCATGCTGGTCACCGTAGATCGTGGTGTCGACGACGGTCAGCGTCGTGCCATGGTCGACGTAGGTGCCCAGGTGCACGTTTTCCGGCCGCACCGGATATTGGTGCGCGATGTCGGTGTTGCCGATGATCCACTTCGAGGTGTCGATCGCGCCGCCGCCGAAGTCGTCGCACAGCAGATGGCTGCCCGCGCAAGGGTCGGCTGCGACCGCACCGCCATCAACGGCGAACGCCGGCGCAAGCGGCGCCAGCAGGCCGATTGCCAGTGACACGGACCATTGGACAGGACGAAGCACATCGAGCGTTGGCAAGGCGGGTCTCCAGTAGGTCAGTCGTGCCCTTCGGCGAAAGGCGACCGTCGATTCTGGAACGCGGTGGTTCTTGCGGTGGCGCAGTGGTGTCGTGACCGGGTAACAAATGTCGGCACAAGCAAGTGAAGGCTGGCCGGCACCAGGCCCGTGCCTTCTTGCCCTAGACGAGCAGCGATGCCACCTTGGCCAGCAGGTCTGTCTTCGAGAACGGCTTGTCGAGCGAAGCACAGCCGGTGCCGTCGAGAAAGCCGCGTGCATCGGGTGACAGCGTGTCGCCGGTGACGAACAGCACGCTGTGACTGAGGGCAGGGTGGCGCGTCGAGATGTCGCGCCACAGCGTCGCGCCGTCCTTGTCGGGCATGCGCAGGTCGCAGACGATGGCGTCGAAACGCACGAGATCCAGCATCTCCAGCGCGACCGCGCCGGATTCGGCTGTCGCGACGTCGTAGCCGGCGCCTTCGAGCATCTCGCGCATCAGCTGGGACAGCTCGGGCTCGTCGTCGACCACCAGCACCCGTGCGAGCAGCSAGCTGCCTGGCTGTGGCAGTACCGGCGCGGGGCTTTCAGGCTCGGCGACGCCGCTGATCGGCAGGCTTAGGCGGAAGCTCGCCCCACCCAGCGACGAGCCGGCTTCGAGCATCAGATCGCCGCCATGCGCGCGTGCCAATGAGCGTGACATCGCGAGGCCCAAACCGGTGCCCACGCCCTCGGGCTTGGTCGTGAAGAAGGCGTCGAACACTTGCTGGCGCGCGGCAGCCGGCACGCCGGCGCCGTTGTCCTCGACCCGCAGCCAGACGCGCGGCTCGCGGTTGTCGCGCCGCGGCTCGACGCCACTTTGCACCCGCACGCGGCGTGGCCCTTCCTTGCCGGCCAGCGCCTGCTGCGCGTTGATCAGCAGGTTCATCACGACCTGGCCGATCTCGTCGCTGTCGGCCATCACCGGCGGCAGGCTTTCGCCCAGGTCCAGCTCTTGTGCGATGTTGTGGGTGCGGTAGCCGTACTGCAGCATGTCGGCTGCCGCACGGACCATC
Organism: Ideonella sp. P3_A4; assembly: GCF_056403075.1. Taxonomy (NCBI): domain Bacteria; kingdom Pseudomonadati; phylum Pseudomonadota; class Betaproteobacteria; order Burkholderiales; family Sphaerotilaceae; genus Ideonella; species Ideonella sp. P3_A4. The sequence continues at coordinate 20,163 of NZ_JBFUGE010000017.1, forward strand.
TCGTTCAGGCTGACCGGGCCGCGCTGCGAGGGCTTGCTGCGCGCCATGTTCAAGAAGGTGCGCACGATGCGGCCGCAACGCTCGGCCGCCTGGCGGATGCGCTGCGCTTCGCTGCGCAGCTCGGGCTCGTGGTCGCACTTTTCTTCGAGCAGGCTGGCGCGGCCCATCACGATCGCCAGCGGGTTGTTCAGCTCGTGGGCAACGCCGGCCAGCAGGCTGCCCATCGCGGTCAGCTTCTCGCTCTGGCGCAAGGCCTCGCGCTGGCGTTCGATCTCCTGCGTCGCGTTGTAGACCTCGGTCATGTCGACCAGCGAGGCGGTGTAGTACGCCTGGCCTCGCAGGTCGGTGCGCCACAGCAGCATCTCGACCGGGAACTCGCTGCCATCGGCGCGCATGCCGTGCAATTGCATRCGGCCCAGCTGCATCGACGATTCGCCGGCACGCAGACGCGCCAAGGCCTGTACATGCAACGCGTGGTGGCGCTCGGGCATCACCAGCGGGCCGATGCGTTGGCCCAGCGCGTCGGCGCGCGGGCGCCCGAACATTGCCTCGGCGGCCGGGTTGAACTCGAGGATGCAGCCGGTTTCGTCGCTGACGATCAGTGCGGCGGGGGCAGAGTCGGCAATCGCCGACTTCAGCGTGGCGCTGGCGGGCCGGCCCGCCGGCTCAGCCCCGGCCGACGTCATGCGCCAGGGGCGCTGGCCGGCACGAAGACATAGCCGACGTTGCGCACCGTCTTGATCAGCTCGGGCTTGTCGGGGTTGCGTTCGATCTTGCGGCGCAGGCGCATCACGCGCAAGTCGATCGAACGGTCGAACACGTCCCAGCCGCGGTTGTGCGCCTGTTCCATGATCTGGTCGCGGTTCAGCGGCCGGTTCGGGTTGCGGGCGAACAGCGCCAGCAGGTCGAACTCGGCGGCGCTGATCTCGATGTCGCTGTTGTCGGGCGCCAGCAGGCGGCGCTCGTCCAGGTCCAGCTGAAAGGCGCCGAACAGCACGCGGCGCGGGCCGGGCGCGGTGCTCAGCGCGGGGGCCGGGGCGGCAACGGCAGGTGCCGGGCGCATGGCGGCTTCAGTGCGGCGCAGCACCGAGCGGATGCGGGCCAGCAGCTCTCGCACCTCGAAGGGCTTGGGCAGGTAGTCGTCGGCGCCGAGTTCGAGGCCGACGATGCGGTCGACCGATTCGCTGGCGGTGGTCAGCATCACCAGCCCGACGTTCGGGTGGGCTTCGCGCAGCCAGCGCGCCAGCGACAGGCCGTTCTCGCCTGGCATGTTGATGTCGAGGATCGCCAGTGCCGGCGCCTGTTCGGCCACCGCCTGACGTGCGACCGCGGCGTCTTCGGCCGTGCGCACACGAAAGCCATGCCGGCCGAAGTACTCGGCCAGCAGCGAGCGCAACTCGGGCTCGTCGTCGACAACCAACAGCAACGGACTGACAGTGCCCTCGGCCTGGGGCATGGCGTGCACCTGGAGGTGGTGAAGCGCCGAGTTTATCGACAGCCAGCTGGGGGGCGCCGGGTCAGCTTGTAGCGACTCGTGAACGGCGAGCGTCAGCAGCATGTTGGTGTTCAGGCAAAGGCCGCGGCCATCGCGCTGGCGGCGGCCTGGGCTTGCAGGTGGTCGACGATGGCCGTGTTGACCTGCGCCTCGTGCGTCATCGGGCCCAGGTGGCCCGCGTTCGCAATTTCGTGGCGGCGCAGGCGCGGGAGGTCGGCTTGGGCTACCAGGTCGGCCACGCGGCGCGCCGGTGCGCGGGTCTGGCTGCCGTGCATCAGCAGCGTCGGCATCGTCAGGCTGCCGAGCGGGCGGGCTGCCCAGCGGGCAGCGAACAGGGCTTCGAAATGGCGCGGGATGGTGGCGATGCGGGCCCGCACGCTTTCGCGTTGCTGCGCGCCCATCGCGTCCCAACTGCCGACACCGCTCCAGTAGTCGACGAACTTGCGCGACGCGCCTTCGAGGTCACCGGCGTCGACGGCGATTGCCACGGTCTTGGCCGTTGCTTCGATCTCGGTCAGCGTGGCGTCGCCGGGCGACATGGCATGGATCACGCCAAAGGCCACCGGCTCGTACAGCGTCAGCGAGCGCACCCACAGCGGCTGCATCAGTGCGACCTGCAGCGCCACCGCGGCACCGTAGGAATGGGCCACCAGGTGCACGCCTTCGGGCGCGGGGCCGGCGTGGCGCACGGCATCGATCACCGCCAGCGCTTCGACATCCAGCGTGTTCGGCATGATGGCCGGCCAGCTGGGGCTGCGGCCGTGGCCGTGCAGGTCGACCGACATGGTCTGCCAATGGTCGGCCAGTTGGCCGACCAGGCCGCTCCACTGGGCACTGCTGCCCGTGCTGGAGTGCAGGCACACGACGGTGGCGCCATGGCCTTGTGCGCGCAGGAACAGCGGCGCCGGCTTCAGCAGGGTGGACGACAAGGTGAAGGCATTCATTGGTGGGTTCCCTCCGCGCGCTTCGTTGCGCCCGTGCCTTCACTGTCGCCAGCGCTTGTTGCATCTGCGCTTCGTCCAGTCGTCCGCGCTTGTTTCAATTGTTTCTGCAACGGCTTTTGTGTTAGGGGGTTATCTCACCCATCACTTTGAGAGGCGTGCGCAAGTCCTTGCTTTTGAACGATATTCCGCGCACCGTACTTGACGTTTCACGGCTAAGTGACTGATTTCATTGAATTTTTCTTTGCGTTTCGTTGACCCTGGGGCGCGCGGTGAGATAAAGTGGGAGAAAGTGCAATTTAGTGGGTAATGGTGTCCTGGATTTCAGGTGTTCTGAGTTCAGGTGTTCGAGGGTCATCGTGTCTGAGTTTGTGTTCCAAGGCGAATCAGCGCTTTCGCTGGACGGAAAGGGCCGGGTCACCGTGCCTGCCCGTTTCCGCGATGCGCTGGCCGCCTTGTGTGCCGGCCAGATGACGCTGACCAAGAGCCCGTCACGTTGCCTGCTGCTGTTCCCGCGCCCGGCCTGGGTCGAGTTCCGCGCCAAGCTGCTGGCGCTGCCGATGGAGGCCGACAACTTCCGCCGCCTGTACCTGGGCAGTGCGATCGATGTCGACATCGACAGCGGTTCGCGCGTGCTGCTGTCGCCCGAACTGCGCGGCTGGGCCAAGCTCGACAAGGAGCTGATGCTCGTCGGCATGGGCGGGCGGATGGAAATCTGGGACCGCGAGCGCTACCTGGCCAACGAGGAAGCCACGCTCGCCCAGCCGATGCCCGACGCGTTGCGCAACCTGGTCATCTGACGGTCATGGCCAAGTCGAAGTCAACCAGGGCGCCGCGGACCAGGCGTCCGGCCGATTCCCAACCGGATCCGTCCGCCTTGGACGGCGGTTTCCGCCACACCACCGTCTTGCTGAACGAGGCGATCGACGGTTTGGTGGTCGACCCCGCCGGCACCTATGTCGACGGCACGTTCGGCCGCGGTGGCCACTCGCGCCTGCTGCTGTCGCGCCTGGCGCCGACGGGTCGCCTGATCGCCTTCGACAAAGATCCAGAAGCGATTGCCGCCGCGACGACAGGCGAGGGCGCCATCACCGACCCGCGGTTCACGATCTGCCATGCCGCCTTCTCGCAGATGCGCGACGAACTGGCGGCGCGCGGTGTCGAGCATGTCGACGGCGTGCTGCTGGACCTGGGTATCAGCTCGCCCCAGATCGACGACCCGGCGCGTGGTTTCAGCTTCCGTTTCGACGGCCCGCTGGACATGCGCATGGACCCGACACGCGGCGAAAGCGCCGCCGAATTTTTGGAGCGCGCCGACGAGCGCCTCATTGCACAAGTGGTACGCGACTATGGGGAAGAACGGTTTGCTTCACCGATTTCAAAGGCGATTGTTGCTCGCCGCGAGAGCGGGAGTCCTCTTCGCACCACTGCCGAGCTGGCCCAGCTCCTGGCTCGTACGGTCAAGTCCCGCGAGCCGGGCCAGGACCCTGCAACGCGCACATTCCAGGCTCTACGGATTTTCGTCAACGCCGAACTTGAAGAACTCGAACAAGGGCTGAGCGCCGCGCTTGCGCTGCTGGCCCCGGCTGGCCGGCTGGTGGTGATCAGCTTCCATTCGCTCGAAGACCGGATCGTGAAGACCTTCATCGCGCACGAAAGCCGCGAAGAGATCGACCGCCGCGCACCGTTCGCGCCGCCAACGCGCGAGCTGCGCCTGCGTCCGCTGGCGCGCATCAAGCCCAGCGAAGGCGAGATCGCCGCCAACCCGCGCTCGCGCTCGGCGGTGCTGCGTGTGGCTGAGCGGCTGGGGGGCGACGCATGACGAGGTTGTCGGTCATGCTGCTCATCGCGCTGGTGCTCAGCGGGCTGTGGCTCGTCAAGACGAGCTATGAGTCGCGCCGCCTGTTTGCCGAGATCGAGCGCGCGAAAGCCGAAGAGACGCAGCTGGCGGCCGATGCGAAGCGGCTCGACACCGAGCGCCGCACCGAGGCCACGAATCTGAAGGTCGAACGTACCGCGCGCGAGAAGCTGGCGATGCGCCTGGCCACGCCGGACGTGACCATCTACGTCAACGACAGCCGCCAAGCGCAAGACGCGTTGCTTCCCGCATTGGGCGGCAGCGCTGCGGCCTCGCGGCCGATGATTGTGGAGACTGCCCAATGAAGGCCGTCCAACGCCAAGGCGCCACCTCGTCGCACTCGGTGCGCGGCGTCAACTACTCGACCAGCCCGCTGCTGGCGTCGAAGACGCCGCCGTGGCGCAGTCGTTTCCTGGTGCTGCTGGTGGGCCTGGGCTTTCTCGCGCTGTCGGGCCGGGCGCTGTACGTGCAGGTGCTGGAGTCCGACTTCTTCCAGAAGAAGGGCGAAGAGCGCTACGCCTCGACCTTGCAGTTGCCGGCCAGCCGCGGCCGCATCCTCGACCGCCACGGCCAGATCCTGGCGATCAGCGTCAACGCRCCGACGATCTCGGTCAACCCGCAGCAGTTCAAGGCCAACGACGAGCAAAAGCGCGCGCTGGTCTCGCTGCTGCACATGCCGCTGAAGGAATTCAACGCCAAGCTCGATGATGGCGGCGCCTACGTCGTGCTGAAGCGCCAGATCGACGATGGCCTGGCGCAGCAGATCCGCGCGCTGAAGGTCAAGGGCCTGACGATCGAGCCGGGCTACATCCGCCGTTACCCCGAGAACGAAGCTGCCGCGCATGTGGTCGGCTTCACCGACATCGAGGACAGAGGCCAGGAGGGCATCGAGCTGACCTTCCAGCGCCAGCTGCAGGGCCACGGCGGCTCGCGCGGCGTGGTCAAGGACCGCCTGGGCCGCGTCGTCGAAGAGCTGGGTGAGCCGGTCGACCCGCGCGACGGCCGCGACGTGCAGCTGACGATCGATTCGCAGGTGCAGGCGCTCGCCTACCAGCGCATCCGCGATGCCGTGCAGGAGCACAAGGCCAAGGCCGGCAGCGTGGTTGTGCTCGATGCGCAAAGCGGCGAGATCCTGGCGCTGGCGAACTACCCGAGCTACCTGCCCGGCGAGCGCCGCAACCTGACCGGCTCCCAGCTGCGCAACCGCGCAATCACCGACGTTTTCGAGCCCGGCTCGACGGTCAAGCCGTTCATCGTCTCGATGGCGCTCGAGAAGGGCTTCGTCAAGCCCGACACGGTGCTCGACACGCGACCGTTCAAGGTCGGCCCGCTGCTGGTCAACGACGGCTCCCACCAGCACGATGCGCTGACGGTGGCGCAGGTGATCCAGAAGTCCAGCAACGTCGGCACGGTCAAGATGTCGCAGCGGCTGGACAACAAGGAAATGGGCGAGATGCTGGCGGAACTGGGCTTCGGCACCAAGCCGCAGATCGGCTTTCCCGGCGCCGCCACCGGCAAGCTGCGGCCGTGGAAGACCTGGAAGCCGGTCGAGAAGGCAACGATGAGCTACGGCTACGGCCTGTCGGCCTCGCTGCTGCAGATCGCCCGTGCCTACACCGCGATCGCCCGCGACGGCGAACTCGCGCCACTGTCGCTGATCAAGGGCGAAGAGGCGCTGCCGCCGGTGCGCATCTTCGAGCCCGAGACGGCGCGCACGATGCGCCAGCTGCTGCGTGGCACCGTCAGCAAGGAGGGCACGGCACCGCTGGCCCAGCCGATGGGCTACTCGGCCGGTGGCAAGACCGGCACTGCCGAGAAGCAGGAAGGCCGCGGCTACAACAGCGACAAACACCGCGCCTGGTTCAGCGGCATTTCGCCGATCGACAACCCGCGCGTGGTCGTTGCGGTGATGATCGACGAGCCCACCGGCGTCTACTTCGGCGGCCTGGTGGCCGCCCCCGTGTTCAAGGTGGTGGTCGAGCAGGCACTGCGCACGCTGAACGTGCCACCCGACCTCGAAGTGAAGGCGCCCGTACTGACCGCGCAGAACAGCAAGCCCGCCCCCGGCAAGCCGCTGGCCGTGGCCCGCGCCGACGACGCGGCCACCGGACAGGCCGCCCACTGAGCGCCATTGAGATCCCCATGCCCCTCACCCACCTGAAAAGCCCCGACGCTGCCGCTCGCTGGCTCAGCTCCTGGGTCACTGGCGCGCTGCGCACTGACAGCCGCCAGGTCCAGCCCGGCGATGCCTTCATCGCCTGGCCCGGCTATGCCAACGACGGCCGCCAGTACGTCAAGCAGGCGCTCGAACGCGGCGCGGCCACCTGCCTGGTCGAGCGCGATGGCATCGAGGCCTTCGGCTTCGAAGACGCGCGCGTCGCCACGCTGCCGCAGCTCAAGGCCGCCACCGGCGTGATCGCCAGCGCCTACTACCGCCAGCCCAGCGGCGCGCTGCGCGTGGTGGCCACCACCGGCACCAACGGCAAGACCTCGACCGCCTGGTGGACCGCGCAGTGCCTGACGCAACTCGGCACCCGCTGCGGCGTGGTCGGCACGCTCGGGATTGGTGAACCACCGCAGCCTGGCTCGACCGACGGCGCGATCGAGTTCACCGGCCTGACCACGCCCGACCCGGTGCTGCTGCAGCAAGGTTTCCGCCGCATGGTCGACCAGGGCTTCGGCGCCTGCGCGATCGAGGCCTCGTCGATCGGCATCGTCGAGCACCGGCTGGGCGGCACCGCGGTCGAGGTCGCGCTGTTCACCAACTTCACGCAAGACCACCTCGACTACCACGGCAGCATGGAGGCCTACTGGGCCGCCAAGCGCGAGCTGTTCGGCTGGCCGGGGCTGCGCTCCGCAGTGATCAACGTCGACGATGCGCATGGCGCGATGCTGGTCGCCGACCTGGCCGGCAAGGGCCCGCAGCTGTGGACCGTGTCGGTCACCGACGAGGCGCGCTTGCGCGCCGAAGGCGTGGCTTACCGCGACGGCGGTCTGGCTTTCGACGTGGTCGAGGGTCTGCAGCGCGCGCCGGTCGCCAGTGGCTTGATCGGCGACTACAACGTCAGCAACCTGCTGGTCGTGATCGGCGGCTTGCGCGCCCTCGGCGTGCCGCTGGCGGCTGCCGCGCGCGTGGCGGCGCGCGTCACGCCTGTGCCCGGCCGCATGCAGCGCGTGCTGGGCCCGGCCAACACGCCGGAAGTGGTGGTCGACTACGCCCACACGCCGGACGCGCTGGAGAAAGCGCTGGCCGGTCTGCGCCCGCTGGCCGAAGCCCGCGGCGGCAAGCTGTGGTGCGTGTTCGGCTGCGGCGGCAACCGCGATGCAGCCAAGCGCCCGCTGATGGGCGAGATCGCTGCGCGCCGGGCCGACCAGGTCATCGTCACCAGCGACAACCCGCGCCGCGAACCGGCCGCAGCGATCGTCGACCAGATCATCGCCGGCATCCCGCCGCAGCCGGACAAGGTCGAGGCGCAGGTCGACCGCCGCGTGGCGATCCACCAGGCCGTGGCGGCGGCGCAGCCGAACGACGTGATTCTGGTGGCAGGCAAGGGCCACGAGGACTACCAGGAAATCGACGGCGTCAAGCACCCGTTCTCAGATGCCGCCGAGGCGGCCATCGCGCTGGGGAGCCGCGCTTGACAAAGATGATGACGCTCGCACAGGCCCAGGCGATGCTGCCGGGTGCACAGGTCGTGGGCAACCGCGGTCTGGCGTTTGCGCGCGTGCACACCGATACCCGTACGCTGCAGGCTGGTGATCTGTTCGTCGCGCTGAAGGGCGAACGCTTCGACGCGCACGACTTCCTGGACGCGGCGCGCGTCTCGGGTGCGGTCGCGGCACTGGCCTCGCACGGCATCGCCGAAGCCGGCCTGTCAGGGTTGCAGGTCGACGACCCGCTGCTCGCGCTGCAGACGCTGGGGGCTGCCTGGCGCCAGCGCTTCACGTTGCCGCTGGTCGCGGTGACCGGCAGCAACGGCAAGACCACGGTCACGCAGATGATCGCCAGCATCCTGCGGGCCGCGCATGGTGAGCAGTCGCTGGCAACCACCGGCAACCTGAACAACCACATCGGCGTGCCGCTGACGGTGCTGCGCCTGAATGCTGCCCACCGCGCCGCGGTGGTCGAGCTGGGCATGAACCACCCGGGCGAGATCGCCGAGCTGGCGGCGATTGCGCGGCCGACGGTGGCGCTGGTCAACAACGCCCAGCGTGAACACCAGGAGTTCATGCACAGCGTCGAAGCGGTTGCGCGCGAGAACGGCGCGGTGATCACTTCGCTGCCAGTCGATGGCACGGCGGTCTTCCCGGCCGACGACATCTACACCCCGCTGTGGCGCGAGCTGGCCGGCGAGCGCCGTGTGCTGACTTTCGCCGTCGACGCGCCCGCCGACGTGCGCGCCAGCGCCCACTGGCAGCTCGACCACTGGCAGGTGGGGCTGGACACAGCCACCGGCCGTGTCGACTTCGCACTGCACATCGCGGGTCGCCACAACGTCAAGAACGCTGCCGCTGCTGCTGCATCCGCCTTGGCCGCCGGCGTGTCGCTGGACGCCATCGCGCTCGGCCTGGCCGCCTTCACGCCGGTCAAGGGCCGGTCGCAGGTCAAGCCACTGACAGTGGCCGGCCAGCCGCGCACGCTGATCGACGACAGCTACAACGCCAACCCCGACTCGGTGCGCGCCGCGATCGACGTATTGGCCGAGCTGCCCGGCCCGCGCTGGCTGGTGATGGGCGACATGGGCGAAGTCGGCAACCAGGGACCGGCCTTCCACGCCGAGGTCGGCCGCCATGCGCGCGACAGCGGCATCGAGACCATCTGGTGCGTGGGTGACCTGATGCGCCACGCGGCCCAGGCGGCCGGTGCACGTCATTTCGAAACCGTGGCCGAGTTGCTGGCGGCGCTGGACGAAGCGATGCCGTACGCGTCGGTGCTCGTCAAGGGTTCGCGCTTCATGAAGATGGAGCAGGTCGTCGCTGCCTTGCAGTCGGGAGGCACCCATGCTGCTTAGCCTGGCCCAGTGGTTGCAAAGCCAGTACCCCGAGCAGTTCGGGTTCCTGCGCGTGTTCCAGTACCTCACGTTTCGCGCGGTGCTGGCGGCGATGACCGCGCTGCTGATCGGCCTGGTCTTCGGGCCTTGGGTGATCCGCCGGCTGACCGAGTTGAAGATCGGCCAGCCCATCCGCTCGTACGGCGTCGAAACCCACATCGTCAAGGCCGGCACGCCAACGATGGGCGGCGCGCTGATCCTGATCGGCATCGGCATGGCCACGGTGCTGTGGAGCGACTGGAGCAACCGCTTCGTCTGGATCACGATGCTGGTGACCCTCGGCTTCGGCGCGATCGGCTGGGTCGACGACTGGCGCAAGGTCGTGCTGAAGGACCCGGAGGGCATGGCCTCGCGCGAGAAGTTCTTCTGGCAATCGATCATCGGGCTGGTGGCCGCGCTGTACCTCGCGTTCAGTGTGTCGGAGACCTCGAACCTGCGCGTGCTGGAACTGTTCCTGCGCTGGGTCCAGAGCGGCTTCTCGAATGACCTGCCGCCCAAGGCCGACTTGATGGTGCCGTTCTTCAAGACCATCAGCTACCCGCTGGGGGTGTTCGGCTTCATCGGGTTGACCTACTTCGTCATCGTCGGCGCCAGCAACGCGGTCAACCTGACCGATGGGTTGGATGGCCTGGCGATCATGCCGGTGGTGCTGGTGGCCTCCGCCTTGGGCATCTTTGCCTACGTGACCGGCAATTCGGTCTACTCACGTTACCTGCTGTTCCCCTACATCCCGGGTGCTGGCGAGCTGATGATCTTCTGCGCCGCGATCGCGGGCGCGGGCCTGGCCTTCCTGTGGTTCAACGCCTACCCGGCGCAGGTCTTCATGGGCGACGTCGGCGCGCTGGCGTTGGGCGGCGCGCTGGGCACGATCGCGGTGATCACGCGGCAAGAGATCCTGCTCGGGATCATGGGCGGCGTGTTCGTGATGGAAGCCTTGTCGGTGATGGTGCAGGTGGCGTGGTTCAAGTACACCAAGAAGCGCTACGGCGAGGGCCGGCGCATCCTGTTGATGGCGCCGCTGCACCACCACTTCGAGAAGTCCGGCTGGAACGAGACGCAGGTCGTGATCCGTTTCTGGATCATCACGATGCTGCTGTGCCTGGTCGGCTTGGCCAGCTTGAAATTGCGTTGAGGGAGATCGAGTGAATCACTTGAAAGACCTCTCTGTGCTGGTGCTGGGCCTCGGTGACTCGGGCCTGGCGATGGCGCGTTGGTGTGCCCGCCACGGTGCCCACGTGCGCGTGTGGGACTCGCGCGAGGCGCCGCCACAAGCGGCCGCGTTGGCGTTGGCCGCGCCCGAGGCCGTGCTGATGACAGGCCCGTTGCCGGCGGAGCGTCTCGAAGGCACTGGCGACCTCGCCGAGGTGAAGCTGATCCTGAAAAGCCCGGGCCTGGCGCCCAGCGACGAGCGCATCGCGCCGTTGCTCGCAGCGGCCCGTGCGCGCGGCTTGGCTGTGCAGGGCGAACTGGATCTGTTCGCCCGCGCGTTGGCCGACCTGAAAGCCGAGCGCCGCTATGTGCCCAATGTGCTGGCGATCACCGGCACCAACGGCAAGACGACGGTGACCTCGCTGACGGCGATGCTGGTCGCGCGCACCGGCGCCCGCGTCGCGATGGCAGGCAACATCGGCCCGACGATGCTGGACACGCTGTCCGCCGCGCTCGACCTCGAGCCGGAAGCGAAGCCGGCGGAAGAAGAAGTCACGCGGCCGCAGGCCTTGCTCGATGCGGCCGAGCGCGCCGCGTCGATCTCGGTGCCGGTGCAGGAGTCCGATCAGGCGACCGTGCCCATGCCGTTGGCGGACGACGCCAAGGACGACGCCAAGAACGACGATTACGACGACCGGCCAACGCTGCCCGGCGCATTCGTCGACGCAACGCCGCTGGACGACCGCACCGTGCCGATGCCGCTGGACGACGAGACCACCGGCCTGACGCCCGATTCGATCGACGTGCCGGTCGACGTGACCGGTGTGGCGAACACGGTGGACCTGACTGTCGACGTCAGCGGTGCGGCCAACCGCGTCGACATGCAGGTCGACGTCAGCGGCGTGGCGAACCAGGTCGACATGACGACCGACGTCAGCGCAGTGGGTGACCAGGTCGACCTGAACGTCGAGCTGAGCCTGAAGGAAACCTCGATCGACCTGCCGATGGGGGGCCAGGCCGCGGGCGACGACGAAGCGCCGCTGCAACTGGCCCCGCCGCCGCCGGCCGCGCCAGTGTTCGAGCACCTGCCCGAGGTCTGGGTGCTGGAGCTGTCCAGCTTCCAGCTCGACGGCGTGAAGGGTTTCGAGCCCAACGCCGCGACGGTGCTGAACGTCACGCAGGACCACCTCGACTGGCATGGCGACATGCCTGCCTACGCGGCGGCCAAGGCGCGCATCTTCGGCGAACAAGGCCTGATGGTCATCAACCGCGACGACGCGATGGTCGAAGCCATGGTGCCGGCGCCGGTGATGGTCAAAGGGGCCCGTGGCAAGGCGGCCAAGGCGATCACCCGGCCGACGCTGCGTTTTGGCCTCGATGCGCCACAGCGCCCGGGCGATTTCGGCCTCGTCACCGAAGGCGGCATGGCCTGGTTGGTGCGTGCCCTGCCGGCCGACGAAACGATCAAGCGCCGCAAGGACGAGGAAGAAGAAATCCACTTGCAGCGCCTGATGCCCGCCGATGCGCTGCGCATCCGCGGCCGCCACAACGCGTCGAACGCGCTGGCTGCCTTAGCACTGGCCACGGCCATCGGTTGCCCGCTGGCGCCGATGCTGCACGGCCTGCGCGAATACCGCGGCGAGCCGCACCGTGTCGCGCCTATCGGCTTTGTCGGTGGCATCGAAGCGGTGGACGACAGCAAGGGCACCAACGTCGGTGCGACGGTGGCCGCGTTGAACGGCCTGGGCGCCGACCGTGCGGGTAGCAAGCTGGTCGTGATCCTCGGTGGCGACGGCAAGGGGCAAGACTTCGGCCCGCTGGCGGCGCCGGTGGCGCGTTATGCCCGTGCGGTCGCGACGATCGGCAAGGACGCTGAAGCGATCGAAGCCGTGCTCGCCTCGACCGGCGTGCCGCTGCAGCGCCACGCGACGCTCGAAGCCGCCGTGCGCTGGTGCTACGCGCAGGCTCAAGGCGGCGACGCCGTGCTGCTGAGCCCGGCCTGCGCCAGCCTGGACATGTTCCGCAACTACGGCCACCGCGCCGAGGTGTTCGCCGCCACAGTGCGCGAGCTCGCCGCCGAGCGCGGGGAGGTGCTCGAGTGACCAACCACACCGCGGCCGCCGCCCCGGGCAGCAGCTGGCGCCAGCGCGTCGCTGCGCTGCTCGCCTGGCGCCCGCGTGCGGGTGCCGGCGGCGAGCGCC